>DATEHJ010000612.1:0-2880 GCA_035279645.1 Gemmatimonadaceae bacterium | reverse complement strand
TGCAGTACAGGTCGTGATCGAAATCCATGCGTCCCCGTGAAGAGCCTTGTCATCTAACACTCAAGCTCAGCTGCAAGAGAAGCAAATAAGAGTGTGCGGCCCGACCGCACCAATTCAATAGCGCCCTTGTCGGCGTCAGCGTTCACTAAACGGCCGGGTCGGGATGGAGGATGCGCTTAGCGAGCTTTAGCATGTGCTATCCATGCGCTCAACAGCAATGCTTGGCGCTCGGCCGCAGGAACGAGCGTTACTGCCTCGTGATTCGCTCGAAGCGCGCGTTACCTCGCAGCGGGAGGAAGACGGGCTCCAATCGCAGCCACGCCGGCGTGATGTCCGCGTAGTTCGTCGTCAGCAGCGGTTCGATGATGTCGAGCGCACGATCGTACGCCCCCGCCTGCACGAACACGCGCGCCGCCTGGTAGCGGACGTACGGACCGGTGCTCGCATCGAGCGCCGTCTCGCGCATCTTGAGCGCACGCTCGGCTTCCTCGACGGCCTCCGATTTCCGCGTCGTCAGCGCGAGCGATCGCGCGCGAAGCTCGTGCAGCTGGGCATCCTCGGGATAGCTCGACAGTTGAGCCTCGGCCACGATGCGCGCACTGTCACCGTAGGCGCGCCCCTTGGCGGAGTCTCCGAGCAGGTTCCAGGTGGCGCCAACCTTGAGCGCCCATTGCTGGCGGTTGTTGCGGAAGTTGGCGGGCGTCATGGCGATGATGCGACGCTGCAACGGCTCATCGAGCACCCACTGCATCTCCTGGAACAGCGCAAAGTACGCCGCGAGCTCCGTCGAATCAGCCTTCGCGAGCGTCTCGTGCACCGCGGCCTTCGCCGCGGGGAGATTGCCCATCGAGATGAGATTGATAACGCGGTCCTCGGTGTACGAGATGTTGCCCGGCGACAGGGCCAGCGCCTTGACCACGTACTGCTCGCTCTCCGCGTAATGCCGAGTCGCATGCAGGATGCGGGCGACGGCGTTCGCGGCGTTCGGATTGCGCGGATCCAAGGCGTACGCACGCTTCGCGTAATCCACCGCTGCATCCCACCGGGAAAGCAGCCCACTGATCGCGGACGCGGTCGCGAGAAGGTCGGTGTTGTTAGGCTCGCGCATGAGACCCGTGTCCAGCTGGGCGAGCGAACCCGCATAGTTCTTGGTGACGATACGCAGGTAGCGCGAGTGCGCGCGCCGCACCTGTGCGTTGTCCGGCTCGAGTCGCATCGCGCGATTGACGGCATCAGCGGCCTTTCGTGCGTTTTCCTCGCTCGGGTTCACATTGAAGTTGGAGATCGCGACGAAGGCGACACGGCTCCAGGCGAGCCCGAACGCGGTATCGAGGGCGACCGCGCGATCATAGTGTGCCTCGCCCTCCGCGAGTGACTTCGCGTCGGAGCGCGCCATGCCTTCCGTCGCCTTCTCGCCGAGGAGGAACTCCTGGTACGCGTCCACGTTCTTCGTGGATCGCGTTTGAAGCTTCTGCTGTACCTGCGACGCCAGCGTGACGTCGAGTGCCTGTGCGACCTGCTCCGCGATCGAGCTCTGAACCGTGAACACGTCGCTCAGCACGGCGTCGAAGGGCTGCTGCCATTTGGCGGAACCGTCCGTCGCCTTGATCAGCTCCGGTGTCACGCGCACATGACGCTGACCGTCCGCGCCATGCTCCCAGCGAATGGTTCCCGTGAGCAGATACTCGACACCAAGCTCACCCCCGATCTCCTCGACGGATTTCTTCGTGTTGCGGTAGGTATTTGAGCTGGTGCGCGCTGTCACGCGAATGCCGGGAATCGCCGCGAGCTTGCCGCGAATTTCCTCGGTGATCCCGTCGGCGAAGTACGCGTCCTCCGCCGCACCGAGATTCTCGAACGGCAGGACGACGAGCCCGCGCCCCAGTCGATCGCCGTGCGACGATCGCCACGCGAACAATGCGCCGAGTCCGACGAGGAGCCCGAATGCGAAAACACTCAACGTCGAGGTCCGTTTTCCGTTGGGCGTGGCAGCCACCGTAGCCGGCGCAACGGCGGAGACGTGTGAGGCAGCGGTCGACGCCACCGATGAGGCATTCGTCAACGCGTCCATGAACTCCGCGGCCGATGCGTACCGGTCAGCCGGAGTGCGAGCGAGCGCGCGGAAAATCACTGCCTCGAGCTCCTCGCTCACCCCTTCGCGTATGGTCCTCAGCGAGCGGGGCGCCTCTGTCATCATCCGAGCGATGATGGCTCGTGCATTCGCGCCGGCGAATGGCGGCGCGCCAGCGAGCGTCTCATAGAGCACGCATCCGAGCGAGTAGATGTCCGTTCTCGCGTCGACAATGCGCTCGCCCGTCGCCTGCTCGGGGCTCATGTACCCGGGCGTCCCGATGGACGTCCCGGTCAGTGTCAAGGTGCCGGTGGTGTCGCCGGCGATTGCCCGAGCGATGCCAAAGTCGGCGACCATCGCGTGCCGTCCGCCGAGCAGGATGTTCTCCGGCTTGATGTCGCGATGGATGACGCCGTGCTGGTGCGCGTAGCCGAGTGCGTCAGCCACCTCCCGCGCGAGGTTGATGGCCTCCGGGATCGGCAGCTGACCTTCGCGCGCCAGCTTGTCGCGCAGTGATTCGCCTTCGATGAACGGCATGGCGAACCAGAGACGCCCGTCGGCGGTGCCGGAGTCGAAGACGCCGAGGATGTGCGGGTGCTGGAGCCGCGCGGCGAGCTTGATCTCGCGCTCGAAGCGCTCGACGCCTAACGATGCGGCGACCTCCGCATGCAGGATCTTGAGCGCGACCGGGCGGTCGTGGCGGAGGTCGTGGGCGAGGTAGACGACGGCGAATCCCCCGCGGCCGAGCTCCCGATCGACGCGGAAGCGGTCCTGCAGGGAGACGAAGAGGGGATCGTGCTCCGCCAAGG
>DATEHJ010000611.1:0-6142 GCA_035279645.1 Gemmatimonadaceae bacterium | reverse complement strand
TCGAGTTGAACGACCTTCGCGTGACCTCAGGCCGCGAGCTATCGGTTGTCACCCCTTCCGAGAAGTCGTCGTGACAGATACGGTGAGTATCGGAAAGTTGATTCCAAGATCAATCACACCACTACACGCCCTATGACAGCTCCGGTCTCTCACAAAGCAAAGATTTGCACTTATTGCCGCGACGTCATCGAATCGACTGCGCTCGTCTGTCCGCGATGCGGCACTCCACAGCCAGCGATGAGTGCGGTGAGAACTGTCGGCGCGTCGGAGAAGGAGATTCTTCCCGCGTTCCTGCTTTGCTTCTTTCTTGGGGTCTTCGGTGCGCACCGCTTCTATGCAGGGAAGATCGGTACCGGGATTCTCCAGCTGTTGACCTTCGGCGGGCTGGGGATTTGGTGGCTCGCCGACCTCATTTTGATTCTCACCGGCAACTTTCGGGATGGTGACGGTCGCAAGATGACCGAGTGGGCCTAACGGTCCACTGTGAGTTTCATTGATCTCCGGCTCACCTGTTATCTCACCTCACCGGCTTGACGAATCATCTCGCGCGCTGCTTCGACCCGTGGCGATCGGTTTTTGTGAGGCGACCCTAGATAGGGAAACTCGGCGAGCAGATCGACGTGCGGGCCTATTCCATCCCCGGTGATTCGCCCGTTCGTTATGGCGGTCAAGAAGGCATCGGCGGCGTCGTCGCTTGGTTTGCGGCCATTCTGCGGGTAAGAGGCCGGGCGCGTTGGGTCATAGTTGAGGAGATCCGGCAACAGGGTCGCTGCCACGCGCTTCGCCTCCTCGGGCGAAAGTCCACCGACATGCTCGATTGAGTGCGCAAAGACGGCGATGAAACGCGCGTCGTCCGCCGGTTCCGCGGCGCGATATGCTTCGTTCTCCTCGCCGGTGAGAAAGGGCGTTTGTGAGGGCTTGGCGCCACGCTCCACCTGCACCCACGCGCCGTCGTCCGCCCGAGCCACTGTGCGTGCCCACAAGCGAACCTCTTTCTCCCCCAGAAGCGCGTTAGGCAGCTCGAGCGCGATGCTGCAAATGTCACTCTCGCCGAAGTAATCCTTGCCAACCCACTGAAAATTGTTCAGGGCTCCACCGTCGAAGAAGAAAGGATCGCTGCGCCAGCCCGCGAAGAAGCGATAGTCGCCGGCGTCTCTCACCTGCGCCTTCAGTCCCATCGAGACCGGCGCTCCCGAGACAATAACCTCCCCGGTACCCCCCGTCCTGCGCGCGTGCGCGCCTTCCAGGCGGCTGAGCGTCGCAGTTTGGGCCCCCCCCTCTGAGGACGTGAAGCGCACTTGGTATGCGATATTGGCGACCGCGTCGCCGTCGGTGTCGATCTTGATTTCGTACAGCGCCTCGGGCGCGAAGGGCTCATCGGTAGTCGGTCCCGGCGGGTTCACGCCGACGGACGGGTGCACGTCCATGATGATGATCGATCGACTGGAATCTCCCGGCTTGGGGAACGCAAACAGGTCAGTGAAGTCGAGGCGGGCGTCCCCACGGGGAAACACGAGGTTGGGACCGGAATAGTGATGCGACATGTCATCTTCTCCTTTCTTTGAGGCGAGTACGCCAAGGCCAACTCTTGGCAACGACACGCCTCCCTCACGCGGCATCGCGTTGGGCGGAAGCGGACTAATGGATCCGCTGCATCCCCGCGGTTCAATTGGACCTTGGTCCTTGCTCACGGCCCAGGATAGCTATGCTTGAGTAATGACTCAATCTCAGCCCTTGATGACTCCGGTGCACACTTGAACCTGGGATTCGCCAAGAGTCCGACCGAGACGAAGTCACGGGCGGATTGGCTCACGGTGATCGCCGTCGCCGTGGTGACCCACGCGCTCGCCGTCTCGGTGCACGAAGGCCTCGGCCACGGCGGCGCCTGCCTGCTGGCCGGCTGTCGGCCGCAGCTCCTCACGACCATGCAGTTCCAAGGCGACGAACGGACCGTCTCCAGCGCCGGCATCAAATTCATCGCCGCCGGCGGCACTCTCGCCAATCTTTTGGCGGCGACGATTGCGGTCGGACTCCTGCGGCGACGGCGGGAGCGCGCCAACGCGGGAGTGTTCTTTCTTTGGCTGTTCGCGACGGTCAACCTGCTGCAAGCCACCGGCTACCTGCTGTATTCCGGCGTCAGCAACATCGGCGACTGGGCGGAGGTGATGCGCGACATGACGCCCTTCTGGATCTGGCGCGGAGGGCTGTTTCTCCTTGGCGCCAGCAGCTACTGGCTCGCCACTCGGTGGACGATGGGCCAGCTCGGACCGCGTCTCCGCACATCAGGCACAGCGCGCGCAGCCGAGGCGAATCGCTACACACTCACCGCTTATGCCGTCGGCGGCGTGCTCTCGCTTGCGGCCGGACTCTTCGAGCCGGGTGGCGCGTTCATTGTGCTGATCTCGGGCGTCGCCGCCTCGCTTGGCGGTACGTCAGGGTTGGCTTGGGGACCGCAGCTGCTGCGCGATCCACGCCTCGGCGAGCCCGCGGAGCCGGCGCTGCGCGTCAGCCGCGATTGGCGCTGGATCGTGGCCGGCGCTGTCGCGGCCCTGGTGTTCGTTTTCGTGCTTGGACACGGCGTGCGAATGGAGACGCATCGGCCCTCGGCGCCCTAACGATACACCTCACCCCTCACGCCAATCTTCTCAGACGCGAGCGCCGTTGCCCGTGGGCTGCGGCGCGGTGACGGCCGCCGGTGCTCCGATCCCGCCGACTCTCGCGGCGAGGCCACCGAGCAAGTCCATCGGGAGCGGGAAGACAATCGTCGTGTTCTTTTCGACGCCGATCTCGATCAGTGTCTGTAGATAGCGCAGGGTGATCGCAGCAGGTTCGCGACTCAACACCGCGGCGGCCTCGGCAAGCTTGGTGGCCGCTTGGAATTCGCCCTCGGCAGCGATGATCTTGGCCCGCCGCTCGCGCTCGGCCTCGGCTTGCGCCGCGATGGCCCGCTGCATGTCCTGCGGCAGATCAACCTGCTTTACCTGGACCTGTGTGACCTTGATCCCCCAGGGTTCGGTATGCTCGTCGAGGATTGTTTGCAAACGCTCATTTAGCTTTTCTCGTTGGGAGAGAAGGTCGTCGAGCTCGACTTCGCCAAGGACCGTACGCAAACCGGTCTGCGCTGCCTGTTCTACCGCGAAACGGAAGTTCTCCACGGCGACGACGGACTTTGTCGCGTCAACCACGCGAAAGTAGACGACGGCGTTCACCTTGAGCGACACGTTGTCGTGGGTGATGATGTCCTGCGGCGGCACCTCCCACGTGACGACCCGGAACGACACCCTGACCATGGTATCGATCGGCCACGGAATCAGCACGAGCCCCGGACCTTTGTCGTGGGGTAGGAGCCGCCCGAGGCGAAAGACGACCGCGCGCTCGTACTCACGCAGGATGTTGAGACATTTCGCGATCCAGAGCGCGATGAGCGCACTCAGGAACACAATGATCGGCAGCGTCGGATTGAAGGACATGGAGGCCACCTCCACAACGCTGCGAGTGCAAGCAACATTCCTTCTCTCCTCATTGGGCGACCACGCCGAACCAAGCAGGCGGGGCTAGGGGAGAAGGAAGACCATGCGCATATTCCCTCCATGCGCCTGCTCTCATGCCTAACGATCATCGCTTCCCTCGGCGTGCTATCCTCCGCGCGCGCTCAAAGTCGAGACCCACGTGCGACCTCGGCCGCAAGGCTTGGCGATCCGCGCCCCGTGCCCGGCCCGGTATACGAGATTCCCGAGTTCGCCGCCGCCGTCAATCGAGGCACCCGCACCCGCTCTGGCCGCCCAGGCGCCAGCTATTGGGTGCAACACGCGCATTACTCGATCGATGCGCGCCTCGATCCTGCGAATGATCGCGTCACGGGGCACGAGCGCGTCATCTACCGCAATAGCTCGCCGGACACGCTGCGACGCCTGGCGATTCATCTTCGACAGAACGCCTTCGCCGCTGGCAATCCGCGCCGGCAGAGCGCGCCAATCACTGGTGGCATGTCGCTTCAGCGCGTTGCCGCGAATGGACGCGTCATTCCGCCGAAGTCGATTGGCACGACGGTCGTACCAATCACCGACGTCGCAACGCGGCATCTCAGCGATGAAGGCGGGTACACGGTAGACGGCACGATCATGTGGCTGCCTCTCTCCAAACCGCTCCTCCCTCACGACAGCGTTGCTCTCGAGCTCACCTGGTCGTATGTGCCGCCGGAGTCACCAAGCGATGGCAGGCAGGGGCGAGAGGGCCACCGCCTGTACTTCATGGGCTATTGGTACCCGCAGGTGGCGGTCTACGACGACGTGCATGGCTGGGTCGCCGATCCGTACCTGCTCGAGGCGGAGTTCTACATGGATCACGCCGATTACGACGTGCGTCTAACGGTTCCCCGCGGCTGGGTGGTCGGCGCGACCGGTTCGCTGGTGAACGCGGCCGAGATTCTCTCCGCACCGACGCGCGCGAGCCTCGCCGAGGCGCGCCGGACGGGCGCGGTGGTGCATGTCGTCGAACCAGGCAGGGCGTTCGCGTTAGGCAGCAGTGGAACAGCGACGTGGCACTTCGTCGCGCCCGCCGTGCGGGACTTCGCCTGGGGCACGAGCGATCAGTACGTCTGGGACGCGACCCGTGCGATCGTCCGCGACAGTGGCGCGAGCGCGGGCGACACCGTGAACATCTACAGCTTCTATCGCCATCATGCTCCCGCGGTGGCGTGGGCGCTCGGCGGCGCGCGCTTCACGCGCGACGCCATCGAGCAACACTCGCGCTATCTGTGGCGATATCCGTGGCCGACGATGACGTCGATGGAGGGAGTGCTCGATAGCGGCGGGATGGAGTACCCGATGATGACGCTGATGCAGCCGTGGGCAGATACCCTGTCGCTCGCCGGTGACCTCATGCACGAGACTGGCCATATGTGGTTCCCGATGCAGGTCGGATCGAACGAGACGCGGTATCCGTGGATGGACGAAGGCTTCACGCAGTACGACGTCGCGCAAGGGATGCGTCCGCTGTACGGCGAGCCCCGCGGCGGCGGACGGCCTGGCGACTCCGAGCCGGGTCAGCGTGCGCTGTACGTCGACGCCGCACGCAGCGGTCATGACATGATGCTCATGTGGCCGGGCGATCTGTACCCGGAGGAATGGTATTTCATCATGTACTACGACAAGACCGCCGCCGTGCTCGCGGCGCTCCGCGGTGTGCTTGGCGAGGAGACATTCCATCGCGCCTATCGGGAGTATGGCCGTCGATGGAGCGGCAAGCACCCATATCCGTACGACTTCTTCAATACCATCGGCGACGTCGCGGGGCGCGATCTCCACTGGTTCTGGACGACGTGGTTTTACGAGCCGTGGCCGTTGGATCAGGCGATCGCCTCTGTCGAGCAGCAGCGCGATTCGACGGCGATCACCATCGAGGACCGCGGCCTCGCGCCGATGCCCGTGGAGCTGGCGATCACGCGCGCGGGCGGTGTGATCCAGCGCCTAACGGTGCCCGTGGACGTGTGGCTCACGGGCGCGCGCCAGTACGTCGTGCGCGTCGCGACGTCGCCGGCGATCGAGAGAGTGGTGATCGATCCCAACAGTCTGTTCCCCGACATCGATCGCGACAACCAGCTCTGGAAGCCGTAGGTGCGGGATGCGGGATGCGGGATGCGGGATGCGACGATGTTTATGGTTCTCTAATGCGCAACCCGCACCCTGCGACGCCTTAACCTCGATCCTCAACCCCTCGACCCTCAACCCTCAACCCTCAACCCTCGACCCTCGACCCTCGACCCTGCACCAGAATGATCCAGCGCATACTTCTCGGCGTAGGATTCCTTCTCTCAGTCGCTGCTTCAGCCTGCGCCCAAAAGCTCGAAGCGCTCTGGTACTCGACTGGCAACGAGGCGAGCACGCAAGACTTCCTCGCCCACGCTGACAAGATCTCCATCATCTCGCCGCAAGTGTTCGCCTTCGACTCGGCGGGAGGACTGCACGGGCGCATCGATCCGCGCCTTGTCGCGACAGCGCGCGAGAAAGGCGTGAAAGTCATTCCGCTCGTCGTGAATCCGGGCTTCAGCCAGCCGCTCATCCATCGCATTCTCACCAACGCCGACACCCGGCGCCGCTCGATCGAGAGCATGGTGGCCTTGTGCCGAGACAACAAGTTCGAC
>DATEHJ010000610.1:0-6173 GCA_035279645.1 Gemmatimonadaceae bacterium | reverse complement strand
TAGAAACGTCGCCGATCATATAATTGTGACATCGCCGTCCGGAGACCCTAACGCGAAGCAAAAAGCGCCCGGCCATGAATGGCCGAGCGCTCTAACCTTCACTTTCTGCGATTAGGCGTCCTGCCAGATCGCGTCGCGTGTCGCAGGCTCCGCGCTCACCTCCGCCTCGCGCAGCCGTTCGCGCCATGTCGCTGAAATAACCTGAGCGAAATGGTCGCAATTCACTGTTCGCTCGTACGTCGCCTCGAAGGCGCGGCGGCCGGCGTCTCCCCAGGCGCTAAGAATCCCCGCGTTCAGCATCAGTTGACGCAGTCGCCTCGCCAATCGCTCACCGGCGTCGCCCTCGGCTGGATCGATCGCAGCTCCGCAACTCGCCCGGATGATCGTCTCCGCCGATTCGCACGCTTTTGGCCCGACGAATAGAGCCGGACGTGCCGACGCCATGATGCCGTAGAGCTTCCCCGGCACCGAAATCCCAACGAACGGCGCGCGCAGCGACAAGAGATGCACGTCCGCCACCGAGAGCGAGTAGCGCAGCTGCTCGCGACTGAAGTAACCGCGGTACTCGAAATTCCGAATCGCGTGCTCGCGCGCGAACGCCTCGATTTCCGCGCGCCGCGGACCGTCGCCAACAAACAGAAAGTGAATGCGCGGATCGTCCTTCAACGTCCGCATCGCGTCGCAGATGGCGTCGAAGTCGTGGACGATGCCGGCGTTTCCGGAGTACATCACGACGAACTTGTCGCGGAGGCCGAGCGCGTCGATCAGCGGATTCGAGTCGCGCGGTATCGGCACGATCTCTTCCTTCGCGCTCCACACGTGCACCGTGTGCGTTCGCTCCGCACCGACGCCCTTTGCGACGATTCGGCGCTTCATGTACGGTCCGAGGTCGATCACGAAATCCGCGTGGCGATAACCAGTTGCGTTCGCCCACTCGAGCAACTTCGCGATGTGGCTTCCCTCGCGCAGCATCCCCGACGCGACCTCCGCATCCGGGTGCAAATCCATCGACCAGACGCCGTATCTCTGGCCGCGCACCGCCTTCGCGATCGCGCCGAGGAAGCCAAGCAGCGGTGGCGTCGTGAGGAAGATGACGCCATCGCGACGCGCGCCGAAGACGAGCGCGCCGAGCACGCGGAGATAAAAGCTGAGATAGTCGATGACGCGACCGAGATGACTCGATCGACCGAAGGTCGTCGTGCGAAGGCGCTTGATCGTCACCCCGTTGCGCACCTCGCACGCGGGCGCGTCCATCTTCCCCGCGACGTACCTTCCCCGCCCCGTCAGCACTTCCACCGAGTATCCCTCTCGAGCCAGATACTCGGCGAGGTCCGTCAGGTGCTGCCCGGTAGACGCGACGTCGGGATAGTAGTGTTGATTGACGAGCAACAGCCGCGTCGCTCGGTGACGAGATCCCGCCGTCGCGTCGGCGTCCCGCGTCATGCTCTAGTCCGCGGCCGACATCTGTTCGGACAAGCTCGCGGCCTCGAGGGCGAGCAGCGCGAGATCCGCCGCGTGCGTTGGCGCGCCGCCGTCGAGCTGGTAGCTCTCCGGCTGCTTCGCCATCTCGCTGCGAATCCAGTGATACGTCACCGCCAATCCTGCTTCTAGGGTGGTCTCCGGCTCCCACCCCAATACTTTTCGCAGCTCCGTGTTATCCGAGTTCCTTCCCCGGACTCCCTGTGGCGCGCTCAGATTGTACCGCTTCTCCACCGTCTTCCCCGCCGCTTCTGACACCAGATCCACCAGCTCGTTGATCGACACCAGCCGGTCCGTGCCCAGGTTGAGCGGCTCGCGGTGATTGCTCTGCATCAACCGAAAGATTCCTTCCACGCAGTCGTCGATGAAGCAGTAGCTCCGCGTCTGCTCCCCGTCCCCCCAGACCTCGATCTCTCCGCCATCGGCCGCCAACGCCACCTTCCGGCAGATCGCGGCTGGGCTCTTCTCTCGGCCGCCGTCGTACGTGCCTAACGGGCCAAAGATGTTGTGGAACCGGACAACGCGGGTCTCGAGGCCGTGGTCCTCGGTGTAGTGCCGGCACTGCCGCTCGCTGAAGAGCTTTTCCCATCCGTAACCGTCTTCCGGATCCGCCGGATACGCGTCCTCTTCTTTCAGAGGGGTAACCTCGGCGCTGGTCTGTCTGTACCCAGGGTAGATGCACGCCGAGCTCGTGTAGAGGTATCGCGTGATCCCGTTCAGGCGCGCCGCCTCGAGCATGTGAATGTTGATCAGCACGTTGTCGTGCATGATCACCGCTTTGTTGTGCTCGATGAACCCGATCCCGCCCATGTTCGCGGCGAGGTTGTAGACCTCGTCGATGCCGCGCGTCGCCTGGAGACAGTTCCCCCACCGCCGCAGATCCAGCAGCTCGAACTCGTCTGCCCGCGTCGGCTCGTACTCTGGTTCTTTGATGTCGACGCCCCGTACCCAGTATCCGCGGTCTTTGAGATAGCTCACCAAATGATGGCCGATAAAGCCGCCGGCCCCAGTCACCAACACACGAGTCATCGCGCTCATCTGCTTCAGTCGAGAGAAGGGTTCGAGTGTTAAGCAGCGCTCACGCCGTCGTGCCGCCTGTAAATCGAAGCACGTGATCACTTCGAGCGTGATCACGCACGACGGCGTGAGCCCCTCCGATCGGCCTCGAATTTTGGCCGAACCGTTGAGGGGCGATTGTGCAATCTCCGGGCCTGCTACCGGTTACTGTTTCGGGAGGCGGACTGGTAGCACGTGACGATGCGGACACGGGGGCTCGCCCGTCGGACGTCCGCAAGCAGCGCTGATCTCTGATCGAAGATCCGTTTCTCCGTTCCGAACAAGGCGAGGATCGTTCCGCTGAAGCGATCGGTCGTGCCGCGCAACCGTGCGAGCATGCCGGCCACCCCGCGATGCGGCGCGCGTGACCAACCATCGGTGCCGCTGAGGAGCCAGTCTGCGCCGCAGATGTTCGAGTCGGTGCCACAGAGGCTCACCTCTGTACCGCTGAGGCATGACGCGCTTCCGCAGAGGCTCACCTCTCTACCGCTGAGGCATGACGCGCTTCCACAGAGGCTCACCTCTCTACCGCTGAGGCATGATTCGATTCCGCAGAGGCTCACTTCCGTACCGCTGAGGCATGACTCGCTTCCGCAGAGGCTCACCTCCGTACGGCTGAGGCATGACTCGCTCCCGGCAAGGCGTCTCCTCCTTCCGCGAACGTGCGAGGTGCTGCCGCCGAGCGGCGAGTCGGTGCCGGCGATGTGCGACCCGGTGCCGGCGACGTGCGATGCCGTACCGAACATGCGCGATTCTGTTCCGCGCGCGTTTCACCTTCCGCCAGTCACTTCTCACCTTGTGCCGCTTAGCGATCGCTCCTCACCGCTCACCCCTCGCTCTGTGCCGACGATGTCGATCGCATTGCCGCTCAGGGATCCTCTGACACCGCGCGCCGCGACAGAGCCACCGAGGATGTCGGTCGCATCGCCGCTCAGGGATCCTCTGACGCCGCGCACCGCGACAGATCCACCGACGATGCGTGCGGCGACGAACGTCAGACTGGCGTCGCGATTCCCCCGATCACTTCGGCACCTCCGTGCCGCAGTCGTCCGGCGAGCGCCTCGTCGACTCTGGCGCGAATGATCAACTGATCGCCGTCGGTGCGTTGATCGATTACCTCGCCGCCACGGTGAATTTCCGCGAGCAATTTTCCGTTCCCCGCGGACAGTCGAATCTCGACGAGTGGACGACGCGATCGCACGGCGGCACCCAGGGCGCGTCGCAGCGGCTCGAGTCCCCCGTCATTCACCGCCGACACGAACACGGCGCTCTTCACAAGGCGGCCGATCCGCTCCTGCAGCGCGAGCAACTCCTCCTCGCCGAGGAGATCGATCTTATTGAAGACGAGGAGGCGTGGTCGATCGCCGACTCCCAGCTCCTCCAGTACCTGCTCGACCACGACGCGCTGCTCTTCCCACGTCGGCTGGTTCGCGTCGATGACGTGAAGCAGTAAGTCCGCCTCGGCGGTCTCCTCGAGCGTTGCCCGAAAAGACGCGACGAGGTGGTGAGGCAATTTCCTGATGAAGCCGACGGTATCGGTAACGAGCACTTTCGCCTCGCCTACGCTCACCTCGCGCGTGAGCGGATCGAGCGTGGCGAAGAGGCGGTCTTCGATGAAAATGTCCTTGCCCCCCGTGAGGGCGGACAGGATCGACGACTTGCCTGCGTTGGTATACCCGACGAGCGACGCCTTGAAGGCGCGCTGTCGCGATTGCCGCTGCACGACACGTCCCTTCTGCACGTCGCGCAGCCGCTCCTTGAGCAGCTTGATGCGATGGTTGATCAACCGCCGGTCCGTCTCGAGCTGTGTTTCACCGGGGCCCCGCATGCCGATGCCACCCCGGTACTTCTCGAGGTGGGTCCACATCCGCGTCAGGCGCGGCAGCATGTACTCGAGCTGCGCGAGCTCGACCTGCATCTTGGCTTCGGCGCTGCGTGCGCGCGTCGCGAAGATGTCGAGAATCAGTTCGGCGCGGTCGACGACGCGCTGGCCGACGGCATCCTCGATATTCTTCCCCTGAGATGGAGACAGCTCGTCGTCGAAGATGACGATCGACGCCGAGCGACTCGATACCATGTCGCGCAGCTCATCGATCTTGCCGGAGCCGAGGTATGTCCCGGGATGTGGCTTCTCGAGCTGCTGCATGACCTGGCCGACGACGACGGCGCCGGCGGTATCGGCCAGTTCCTGGAGCTCGCGGAGGTGTTCGTCGGTCACACGCCGCGCGCCGGCGCGCTTGAGCGGCGCACCGACGAGCACAGCACGGTCGACGGACGGAACGATGTCGATCGATTCTTTAGCGATTGGTCAACTCCGTCAATGTCATCCCGAGGAGCGCAGCGACGAGGGATCTGCTCTTCGTCAGACGTCGCAAAAGCAGATTCCTCGCTGCGCTCGGAATGACAGTTAGTTCCCGCCGCGGCTGTTGCCGCCGAGCGTCGAGTATCGCCCGGTTTGCGAGAACGGTATCGTCGCGTTGATGCCGATCGCCGAGCCGAGGGTGATGTCACCCTTCACCGTATACAGGACGCTTCCCGTGTTCATCAGCTGACGCCCCGCGGCACCGACGCCGGAGTACGTGAAGTTGATCGGGATGTGCACCTGCTGCGTCTTCTTCCCCTCGACGTGGAAGCCCTGCGTCGTGACGCCGTTGGCGAACGGCACGGTGTCGACGAGCACGTTGTACTTGAGCTGCGTCGCGTCGAGACGGAAGTCGTTAGGGTTTTGAACATTCAAAACAACGTCGAGCGAGCCGCCGTTGAGGCCGACGCCGGTCACCTTCACATCCGCCAGCGTGACGACCGGATCCTTGAGGCTCTGCTTGCCGAGTGCCGAACAGCCAACCACTGCTATAGCCGTCGCCCACAGAATTCGCCGCATGTACTCATCCCTCCGATGGAATTCCGATCCTCACGTCCTGTCTTCGGACGAGGCTTCCGACTCCGCCTTTCGCTTCAGCTCTTCCCACCACGCGATTCGCTTCGCGATCTCGCGCTCGAATCCAAATTTTCCCGGCTCGTAAAACGTCGCACCGCGCAACGCCTCGGGCAGATACTCCTGGGGAATGTATGCCTCCGGCGCGTCGTGCGCATATTGGTACCCCTTGTGATAACCCAGTTCCTTCATCAAGGGCGTCGGAGCATTTCGAATGTGCAGGGGTACGGGTTCGGCTGGATGTGACTGCGCCGCCTCGATCGCCGCGCCGAGCGCGCGCTTCGCGCTGTTCGACTTCGGTGCGGTCGCCAGATACACGATCATCTCCGCGAGCGGTAAATACCCTTCCGGGGGCCCAAGGTGATGGAAGGCGTCGCGCGCGGCGACGGCGAGCTTGAGCGCCTCTGGGTCGGCGAGTCCGATGTCCTCGGCTGCCATTGCAATCGCTCGGCGGAACATGATCATCGGATCGGCGCCCCCTTCGATCATTCGCGCCATCCAATAGAGCGCGCCCTGGGGATCGCTGCCGCGCAGACTTTTGTGAAATGCGCTCAGCATGTTGTACGTCTCTTCCCCGCCCTTGTCGTAGCGCGCGAAGCGAAGCTGCAACGCGTCGCGCGCAACGTCCACGGTGATCGTGCCGCCGGCGCCGACGTGTGTCGCCGCCGCCTCGAGCGCGGTCAGCGCACGGCGCGCGTCGCCA
>DATEHJ010000609.1:0-14375 GCA_035279645.1 Gemmatimonadaceae bacterium | reverse complement strand
CGCCCTTCGGCGTCGCCGCCATGCACAGACTCTCGAACGACGCGTGCTCACTCGTCATCTCCGCCTTGATCTTCGCGCGCGTCGGCGCGTCGTGGAGTCGATCGAGGAGCTTGCCGTCGGCGTGCGCCCACGGGGGAATGCACGACGACAGGTTGTTCTGCCCCGCGACGTACGGATACTGATCCGTCGCGACGTCCTGCCCCGCCGCGCGCGCGGAGTCGATCTTTGCGACGACCTGCGCCGCCTTCGGCCAGTTGCGAACGCCCGCGGCCTTGAGATGGTAGATCTCGACCGGGACGCCGCCGTCCTTGCCAATCTTGATCGCCTCGTCGACAGCCTCGACCAATCGATCGCCCTCGGAACGCATGTGCGTGATGTAGATGCCGCCAAAGGGCGCCATCGCCTTCGCTTCCTCGATGAGTTCCGCAGTGCTCGCGTAGTTGCCCGGCGGATAGATGAGCGCGCTTCCGACGCCGAACGCGCCGTCGAGCATCGCGTCGCGCACAACGCGTCGCATCGTATCTACCTCGGCCGCGGTCGCCGGACCCTCGGCCATTCCCTTCGCGTACGCGCGCACGGTGCCTGCCCCGACGAACGACCCGACGTTCACCGACATCGTGTGTTTCTCCATCGCGCGCAGCCACGTGTCGAAGCCACGCGGACCGGTGAAGCCGCGAAGCACGCGCTGCAGCGACGTGTCCATCGCGATCGCCGCCGACGACTGAATGATCTTGTCGTTCGCCGGCGCGGGAGTGTCTCCCTCCCCGAGGATCATCGTCGTCACGCCCTGCGTCGTCATGCTCACGACGCGGCTGTCACCGCTCAATAGCTCCGCGTACGACTGTGCCTGGATGTCGATGACGCCCGGAGCGACGACGAGACCCTTGGCGTCGACGCGCTCCTTCGCCGCGGCATCGCGGAGCATTCCTGGCGGCGTCACGCGCGCGATATGATCGCCGCTGATCGCGACATCGCCGTAGAACCAGGCATTGCCGGTACCGTCGACGATCTTCCCGTTGCTGATAACGACGTCGTATTGCTGAGCGCCACCTTGTTGCCGGGCCTGAGGTTCCGGTCGCACAGTGCAGCCGGCGAGGACGGCGATGACGAAGAGCGAAAGTCTTATGCGCATTGTAAGGATAGGCGAGGTGGGAACAGTCGTTAGGCCTCCCGGCGCGTGCGTCGGGGCCAGCCCACACAGTCTGGCCTAGAAAGCCGTGCTCGTCCAGTGTGCGCGCGCCTCCAATTTGCAATTCGATGCAGGCTGGTTTGGGACGAGACGGCGATGTTTGGCTCACACGGAAAATCCGAGCGGACGGGAAAGAGTCACGCGTTGGCGGCGGAGCTGCGGCGACGCGCTCGGCCGCTGCGGCAGCCTGCCGATCTCGCCCCGCTCGTCGAGCGGATCGGAGACGCGCGCTATGTGCTCCTCGGCGAGGCGTCTCACGGCACCTCGGAGTACTACACTTGGCGCACTGAGCTGTCGAAGCGGCTCATTCGAGAAAAGGGTTTCTCCTTCATCGCGGTCGAAGGCGATTGGCCCGATTGCTATCGTGTCAATCGCTTCGTGAAGAGCTATCCGGATTCCGGCGAAAGTGCGCGCGAGGTGTTGCACGCCTTCGAGCGCTGGCCCACGTGGATGTGGGCCAATGAGGAGATCATCGATCTCGTGGAGTGGATGAGGCAGTACAACGAAAGGCGTCGCCTCGTGGATGACCGAAAGGTCGGCTTCTACGGGCTCGACGTGTATTCGCTCTGGGATTCGATGCGCGCGGTCGTCGAATACCTCGAGCGAATCGATCCACGATTGGCCACCGGCGCGAAGCACGCGTATCGCTGCTTCGAGCCATTCGGGGAGGACGAGCAGGAGTACGCGCGCGCGACCTATCTCGTCCCCACGTCATGCGAAGACGAGGCGGTCTCGGTCCTCCGCACGCTGCGCGGCCGCGCGCCGGAGTACATCCAGGATGGTCGCGAAGCGTACTTCAACGCCGAGCAGAATGCGTTCGTCGCTCAGAACGCCGAGCTGTACTACCGAACGATGGTGCGTGGCGGATCGCAGTCGTGGAACGTGCGCGACCACCACATGGTGGATACGCTCGAGCGCCTCATGGCGCACCATTGGCAATTCAACCCGGACGCCAAGGCGATCGTGTGGGAACACAACACGCACATCGACGACGCGCGCTTTACGAACATGGCGACGGCGGGAATGGTCAACGTCGGCCAACTCGTGAGGCAGGCGCACGACCAAGACGGCGTCGTGCTCGTTGGCTTCGGCTCACACCGTGGTACCGTGATCGCCGGCGACGAGTGGGGTGCGCCGATGCGGCGCATGGACGTGCCGGGGGCGCGAGCGGAGAGTTGGGAAGACGTGATGCACGAGGCAAGCGCGCCCGATATCGACGCCAATGCCGCGTCTCTGCTCATCTTCGACGACGCGGACGACGGCGGCATCGTCGGGCTCGACGAGCCGATTGCCCATCGGGCGATCGGCGTCGTGTACGATCCGCGCGGCGAGCACTGGGGCAACTATGTGCCCACCGTCATCCCGCGTCGCTATGACGCGTTCGTCTTCATCGACGAGACGCACGCGCTCTCACCGCTGCACCTGCCCGTGCGTGTCGGCGAAGTGCCGGAGACCTTTCCGAGTGGCGAATGAAGAAAGGTGCTAGTACCTAGCCACGTACCTTCACTCATACAGCTTCCCCAAATCCACTTTCGCCAGCTCGATGAAATACTGCGAGAGCTGCTGCACGACGATCTCGAGATAGTTGCGACCCTTCTCGGCTGTGGACCGCTTTGGGTTGCCCACGCCGGTGTCGGCCGTTATCTGTTTCCAATCGCGCGGAGCCCACGCCCAGCCCTCTCGTAAGGCACCGATACGGAAGCGACGTTCGCGCCCGTCGCCAGCTTCGCTCAACGGCAGGACTGCCTCGGGCGCGAGGTGCAACATGACGCTCGTCTCCAGCTCGCCCGCGTGATCGCCGAGGTCCTCGAAGTGGCCCTTCGGATCGACGACTTTATACCAGTTTACTGTGCTCAGAAACACGCGCGTCTTCGGCTGGAGCTCGCGAATCGTTTGGCGGAAGTCGTTCGCTCCGTGGCCGTTCAGCACGCAGAGCTTGAGAATTCCCTGTCGCTCGAGTGAGCCGGCGACGTCGGCGAGCAGCGCCGTCTGCGTACTCGGATTCATGTTGATGCAGCCTTTGATCTCGAGCTGCGTCGTCTGCACGCCGAACGGCACCGACGGGAGCACGAGCACGCGCGCGCCCGCGGTCCACGCGCGCTGCGCCGCGGCCGCGGCCACGCGCACCGCCTGGATCGTGTCGGTCGCGTATGGCAGATGATAGTTGTGCGCCTCGGTGGCGCCCCAGGGAAGGATCGCGAGCTCGTAAGGTGTCGCGTCGACAGTCTTCCACGTTGTCTCAGCGAGTACGAATGGTCGTATCGGCATCGGTGCGCCTAACGGGTGAATGTCATCCCGAGCTGCGCGCGGAATCGCGCCGCCCGCGAAGCAATGCATCGACGCTCCAGGAACCTCCGCCCGCGAACGCGAAATACAGGAAGAGAAAACACAACACCACGGGAAGCTCGCCGCGATTCACGATCGGCAAGAAGGCGCGCGGCGCGTGCACCTGGAAGTACGCGACCGCCATCTCGCCGGAAAGAATGAACGCGACCGGGCGCGTGAAGGCACCGAATAGCAGCAGCATCCCGCCGAAGAATTCGAGAATACCCGCGAGCCCCGTTTGCGACATCAGGACGAATGGAGCCACCGGACCTGGCGCGCCACTCGGCGGAAGGTGAAACAACTTCTGGCTACCGTGCTGCATGAACACCAGCGCCGCGGCGATGCGCAGCACACTGAGCACGATATTGGTCCAGCGCGAACGAGATGGATCGAGCAGACTCACGGGGGGCTCTCCCTGATGTCGTCGCCATGAACGATAACAACCCCCTGTTACGGGCCCTTCCAGAAGACCGAACCACCCCTCGCCACGGCGAGTTCATCCCGCCCCGGAGCGGACGGAGGAGCCTGGCCGCATATTGCGCTGGTCCTAACCTTTGGTCCGTCGCTTTGCCTTCACCACGCGTCCAGCGCGGGACTGCGAGCGCCCTTGCGATTTTCGGTGTCTGGACGACGCTCGGACTTCTCTCGTGCGCACAGGCGGCTGTTTTCCTTGCGCAGATCGGGCAGCACCTCTCGTGGGGTGGCTTCGGCGCACGGATGGTCGACTGGTACACCTGCGGTGTGTTCACGCCGCCTTTCTTCTGGATGGCCGCGCGCTTTCCAGTGGACCGCTGGCACTGGCGGACGAACCTCTTCGCGCAGCTCGCCGGCAGCACGGTCGCGGTGGTGCTCAAATACGCGATCCTTGCTCGAATCTCGCAGTACATCCTCTTCGACCGGCCGATGACGTTCCAGCGCGCGCTTGCGTCGAACTTCATCATCGAGTCGATGATCTTCTGGGCCGTCATCGCGATCATCCACGGCATTCTGTTCTATCGACGCTGGCAGGAGCGCGAGCAACTGGCAGTGGAGCTCCGAGGCAGGCTGACGGAGGCGCAGCTCGAGGTCCTGAAGGGCCAGCTGCGACCGCACTTTCTTTTCAATACGCTCAACTCGATCTCGACTCTGGTGCACAGCAACCCGGCTTCGGCGGATCGCATGGTCGTGCAGCTCGCCGATCTGCTGCGTGCTTCGCTGGAGACGTCCGGCAAACACGAGATCCCTCTCGGCGAGGAGCTCGCCCTCTTGGAGCGGTATATCGACATCATGCGCGTGCGCCACGAGGATCGGTTGTCAGTCGCGATTCGTGTCACGCCTCGCGCGCGCGGCGCGCTCGTTCCGCACTTCATCCTGCAGCCTCTCGTCGAGAACGCCATCGAGCATGGCATCGCGCGCCGCGCCGGCGCGGGTCGCATCATGATCGACGCCGCCGACGTCGACGACGCGCTTCAGCTGCGCATCGGCGACGATGGGTGTGGCATCGACCGCACGACGAATGGCGGTCTTGCACCCGACGAAGGAGTCGGCCTTGGCAACACTCGACTGCGCTTGCGCCAGCTGTACGGCGACGCTCACTCGTTCGCGATTCGGCGCAGCGAAGATGGCGGCGCGCTCGTCGCAATCTCGATCCCTCTTCGCATTCAGACAGCCGATGCTCGTGCCTGATCAAAGCCCCGCCTCACTCGACCTTCCACGCCGCACGCGAGTCGTCATCGCCGACGACGAGCCGCTCGCGCGTCAGCGAATTCGCTCGCTGCTCGACGGTCGAGACGATGTCGAGATCGTGGGCGAGGCACGCGACGGGACCGAGGCGGTGGACATGGTCCTGCGTGATCGCCCGGACGTCGTGTTCCTCGACGTGAAGATGCCCGAGCTGGACGGATTCGAGACGATCGCTGCGCTCGAGGCGGTGGTCGAATCGGATGGCGGCGCAGCGAAAGCAGCGCTTCCCGCGATCATCTTCGTCACCGCATTCGGTGAGTTCGCGGTGAAGGCGTTCGAGGTTCGCGCCCTCGATTACTTGCTCAAGCCATTCGATCGAGTCAGGCTCGACCGCGCGCTCGCGAATGCGTCGGCGCGACGAGCCGCCCGGAACGCGGACGCTACCGCATCGTCCCTCGATCCAGCCCTGCGTGACCTTCTCGCAATGCTCCACTCCGCGGGACAGCGCAATGAGCGTTTTCTCATCCGCAACGACCATCGGATGTACTTCGTCAACGCCAGCGACGTCGAGTGGGCCGACGCGGCGGGGAACTACGTGCGGCTGCACGTCAACGGCCGCGCGCATCTGTATCGCGATACGATGAAGGCGCTCGAGCTTCGTCTGGACTCGCGACACTTCGTGCGCATCCATCGTTCGGCGATCGTGAACATCGATCGCGTGACACAAATCGAACCTTACCTGCATGGTGAATACGTCGTCACCATGCGCGACGGTACGCGCCTGACATCCAGCCGCGCGCACAGCGCCGGCTTGCGAGCGCTTCTCGAACGCTGAAGCCGAACGGTCCCGCGAGACGGCGCGATCGTCCCTTCGGCTTTGCCAGGGGCTGAGTGCTAGTGAAAGGTGCTTGGTGATAGGTGTTAGCAGTCTTGAGCCCTACCCCCTACCCCCTAGCCCCCGGCGCCTAGCCTCTAGCGCCCAACCACATCGCTCCTGGAGCCGCCGGATGACTTCCACGCTTCGCATCACTACCATCGCACTCCTCGCGCTCTCATCTGTCGCCGTCACGGCTCGTGCACAGTCATCTGCCGCGTCGCAGGGAGCCGCTGGCGAGCACGTCGCGACCGCCGCCGACAGCAGCGGTATCCGCGAGGCAGCAATGGATTACATCCAAGGTTGGTACGAGGGAAACGCCGACCGTATGCAGCGCGCACTTCATCCGGAGCTTGCGAAGCGCATCGTGCGTACGGATCCAAAAACCGGGCGCAGCAATTTGGGCACGATGGGCGCGCTCACGCTCATCAACAGCACGAAGATGGGTGGCGGCTCGAGCACGCCGGCCAATCATCGTCGCACCGATTTCCGCCTGCTCGATATCTACGAGGGCGCGGCCGTCGCTCGAGTCGACGCCGGCGACTGGGTCGACTACCTGGAGCTCGCGCGATGGAACGGTCGCTGGGTAATCGTCAACGTGCTGTGGGAGCTGCGTCCACAGTCACCATAGGTGAGCGGCGTCATGCGCTCTTCTTCGCAGCCTTGCGTGCCTTCTTCTTGAGTTTCCCCGGGCGCGTCTTGCCGTACGAACCGCGATAGATCTTGCCCTTTCGTGAGCGCTTGTCGCCTCTGCCCATCTCGTAGTCTCCAGTGTGGGATGCCGGCGCGATCACTCCCGCGTCGCGCGCCGCGGCTCGAAGGCTAGCGAGGCGCGCCGAGTTGTCCAGTCGGCGAGCGGTGCGAAACTCTTGCGCAGCAACCATTCCGAGTGACCGCGCACGATGTAGTCGCGCAGCTCGCCGACAACCTCGTAGCCCAATCGCTCGTACAGTGCCCGCGCGCGCGGATTGAACGATGAGGCGCAGATGAAGACATTGGGCGTCTCGCGAAGGATGCGCTCCTCGACGAAGGCGATGAGCCGGCTTCCGAGTCCTCGGCCTCGCCAGTCTTCGCGCACGCCGATCGACTGAACGTAGCCCACAAAGGCTCCCTGCATCGAGAGGACGGCGAATCCGATGACCTCGGCGTCCCGAACCGCGACATAGGTCTCCCGCGACGGGTCGCGTAAAATCGCGAGCGAGTCGTCGTATCCGCGCCCCAACGTGAGCCACGGCTCGCTCGCCGCCATCATTTGCGCGCAGGCGCGCGCCTCAACCTCGTCACGGAGGAGCCTAACGACCAGTAGGTCATTGCCGATGTCGATGCGCTGCGTTTCCACCACGCCTCGGCCGTTATCCGTTGCGCGCCTGCCTCGTCGGGCCACTCAGCGCGAAGACGACACCCCCGATGCTGGCAACGAGACAGACCAGCGTGCCTAACGCGTGCACGCCTCGCCCGATCCCTTGATCGTACGCGAGCAGCCCGAACCGCCCGAGCAGGAAGGCCCAATCGTGCTCGCCGCCGCCGACGAGCGGAAGGTCCTGCGCGCGCGCATCCCGAACATACACGGAGATGTTCCAGAAGTTCTGCCCAATCCACCAGAGCGGGACGGTCGCCGCGTGTCGATCGTGCCGCAATGCGAAATAGACCACGAACGCCGCCGGAACGATGAGCTGAAACAGCGTCCCGCCGGCAAACATGATCACCTCGCCGAACGGGCCGAACACCAGATGTCCGGTCTCGTGAATGGCCAGGTCGATCCCGTCGAGAAAGCTTCCCGCGTCGGGATGCCGCATCAGCGGAATCGCGTACAACGCAAGCGCGACGGTCAGCGCGAGCCGCGCGTACGACGTGCCCGGCTTCGCTTCGGCGGTGGTCTCCAGCGTCGTCTCGGTCATGCGAGGTGGACGGCCATTCTCACCTGGTCGCAACCCGTGTTCAACGAACGTTCTTCCTCTCGCGAGGCAGGGAAGCCTCGTTACGCAGCGTGCGACGGGGGCGTCTCTCTTATGGTGCGTGCCTGCAGTTATACCTTTGTGAATCTCGATGTGAGCTTGATCACGTCGGAGGGTACGCGCATCGCGGGAGCCGGTTGTGTTACTGCTGCATGGTGAAGAGAGCGGTCCCTCATGTGGGCCGCGAACGTCTCTCCGAGGCTCGTTGAAAGCGCTGGCACGCTCTCCGCATTGGGAGGCCACTGCAGGTCTCACGGGCGCAGGGTGCGCGGCGGGGACGGCGGGTTCGGGGTGGAGGGGAAGATGACAGGCATTACCGTGCAATGCGCTCGCCTGCGCGCACAGTTCGGCAGGCACATCGTCGCAGCATCGATCATCGTTGGCGCCGCCAGCATGTCGGCGTGCGCATCGTCGGGCGTCGGAACGCGCGCCGCCCAGTACGACTCGTCACCGAGCAGCGTGGTCATCGAGAACAACAGCTGGGATCGAGTCACCGTCTACATCTCGCGCGGCGATCAGATGTGGCGGCTCGGCGACGTCGGCGCGCTCGGGAAGACGGAGTTCCCGATTCAGCGCCTCGGCTTCATCGCCGACGGACGGAGCACGTATCTCGTCGCTCATCCGCTCGCCGGACAGTCGTTCCGATCCGAGCAGTTCATGTTTCCGAGCGGCGGCGTCGCGGTCTGGACGATCGAGAATCAATCGGGATTGTCGCACGTAAGCGTCCGCTGATTTAGCAGACGCTCATCGGGGCTTTGCGCGCCTGGCCTTTGGCTTGGGCTCAGGGCGCATCGCCTCGCGTCGAACCTGGTCCATGATGCGCGCCAGGTCGGATTCCGCTTGCGTGCGTGCTTCGACGGTCCAGTTCTCTTCGCTCGCCGCGGCGCGGATCTCGGTGAGCATCTCGTCGATGAGTCGGCGAAGCGCGACGCGCTTGCGCCGGTCCTCGGTCGCCGCCGGCGCGCCCGCGCCGGCGTTGGCTGTCGCGGTCGATGCTCCCCGCGGTCTGGACTTATCGGCCATTCACGATCTCCCGGGCTCTGTTCTCGAATCAATTGGCGGTTCGCTGATGGTAGACAGCCTGTGGTCCCATCGGCTAGTCCGCAAGGAGGCGAAGCAGCTCGCTCACCGACCAGGCCTGAAATGGGCATCCACGCGGGGTCCACGGCTCGTCTCCATCTGCCAGCTCCGGCACGTGCCCGATGCCCCCTAGGTCGAGCTGCCTCGCGAGTCCAACGAGGAATCGACGCTTCGCGTCGGCACGCACCGCCTTCGCCGCCCACGGCCCACCGCCCGCCGATCGCGATCGCACCCACGCATCAACGAACGGCCCCATGAGCCACGGCCAGGCGGGTCCATTGTGGTAGGCCCTGTCGCGAATCGTAACAGGACCGGCGCACGCCGTCGTGTAGTCCGGCTCACCACGGGCCAGTGTACGCAACCCCATCGGTGTCCAAAGCTGATTCTCGATGACGTCGACTGCTTTCCGCGCCCGTTCGCCGGCGAGCAGCGCGATTCGTAAACCGCCAACCGCAAGAATCTGATTCGGCCGGACGCGGTCGTCCCGTCGCCCCAGGACGTGGTCGACGTCGATGACATCGTAGAGGCAGCCGCGCTCCTCGTTCCAGAAACGATCGGCGAAGCTTTCCGACGCGGAGTCGGCGATGTCCCCCCACCGTTCGTTCCATCGCGATCCGATCACCAGCGCATTCACCCAGAGCGCTTGAATTTCGACCGGCTTGCCGATCCGTGGGGTCACAGGTGTCCCGTCGACGATCGCATCCATCCAGGTGAGCGCCACGCCCGGTTCACCCGCGGCCAGCAACGCGTCGCCGTCCATGTGAATGCCGTACCGGGTACCGCGGGCGTAGGACTCGAGCACCTCCTGCGATGCGTCGGAGAGGCGCTTCGGGACCGTTGGTTCGACCCACCGTCCGCGGCGCGCACACGCGTCGAGGAACGCCTGCGCCGCGATGACGAACCAGAGCGAAGCGTCGACCGAGTTGTATCGCGGTTCGGTGTCCCCCGCCGGGAACACGTTCGGCATCATGCCGTTCGAGAGCGCTCCACACCACGAGAGCAGGATCCGCTCGGCCTCGTCGAGGCGCCCCGTCTCCAAACAAAGCCCGCGCAGCGCGATGAAGGTGTCGCGTCCCCAGTCGGTGAACCAAGGATATCCGGCGATAATCGTATCGCGGCCGCCGCGCCTAACGAGATATTCGTCTGCCGAGTGGTGTAGCCGCGTCCGAAAGGCCCCGATGCGCGCGCGGTCGCTGCTCGCCAGCGCGCGGCACTCGGCTCGGATATTCCCTGCCGACTCGTACCCGCCCCAGTCTTCGGGGACGGTCGCCATGAGTACGGCGTCCTCGCCTTCGTTGCCGCTGAGCGTCCAGCTGAATTCCCCGGGCGACGCGAGATCCTCGGTGTCGTCGAGGCCCCGCGCTCGTTCCTCGAGATATAAGAAGTTGCGAAACCAGAGGGGCTCGTGCCGGTAGCTCGCGTTCGCGTGTACCACGATCGGGGGTACGTCATCGTACGGACGCCACATCCATCGCTCGCCACTGGTCTGCTCCGGCGAGAAACGGAAGTCGGGGTTCTGTCGATGAAGTGCGTGAAAGTCACGTCCGGAGAGGAGCGGCCGAACGCGCAGGCGCACCGGCGTCGTTGACGAGACCATCCCGACGAGCCGCCATTGCAGGATCATCGCCGCGCGTCCAGCGGTGCGCGGCGCGAACAGTTGCTGCTCGATCGTTAGTCCGTCACCGAGGTCGAACTGCCAGGTCGGCCATGGCTCGGCCTCGAAGCGCACGAGTCGCGTCGCCCCGTCCGGATGGACGACGTTTGGCGCGTAGCGGTGGCTGCTCAGCGCGAGCGCGCCACCCGGTGCGTCGACCCAGACCTCGACGTCGTTCACGAGCGCGAATCGCCGTTCGTCCCGTGGTGCGGCAACGATCAGAAAGGCATGGTAGCGTCGAGCGCGAATTCCGTCGGCGCTCCCCATCGCGTAGCCTCCGAGGCCGTCCGCGACTAGCCATTCGCGATCGGACACGGTCAATCGACGATGGCTTCCATCTGCTCCGACGGTCGCGACACGCTCACGCGCGCCGCCGTTTTCTCCAGGCAGCGTGTGACCAGCGCCGTCCATCCGGTTTGATGGCTTGCCCCGAGCCCGCGTCCAGTCTCCGGATGGAAGTGCTCGTAATAGAGCACGAGATCGCGCCAGGCCGGACTCCGTGCGTAACGATGGTCGCCACCATGACAGGGGCGATTGCCCTGCGCGTCCGGCACGAAGAGGCGTGTGAGCCGCGTCGCCAGTTCATGGGCGACGTCGCCGAGCGTCATCATCCGCCCTGAGCCCGTCGGACACTCGACCATGAGCGAGTCGCCATAGAAATGGTGATAGCGTTCGAGCGCCTCGATCACGAGATAGTTGATCGGAAACCAGATCGGCCCCCGCCAGTTCGAGTTGCCGCCAAAGATGGCGGTGTCCGATTCGCCCGGTGTGTACCGAACCGCGTATTCGTCGTCTCCCACGCGCAGGGTGAACGGGTGATCACGGTGCGCCATCGACAGCGACCGGATGCCGTACGGCGAGAGAAACTCGCTTTCGTCGAGCACGTAGCGCAAGACGCGCACGAGCCGGTGCCGCGCCGGCATCGCCAGCAGTCGCCGCGAATGGCGTGAGTCCTCACGCTCGCGCATGTACGAGATGTGCGCCGCGAGGTCGTGCCGGTTGTTGAGAAACCACTGCATGCGCTTCTTGAAGCCCGGCAACCGATCGATCGTGTCCTGATCGATGCACTCGCAAGCGAAGAGTGGCACGAGCCCGACGATCGAGCGAATGCGCAACGGCGTCTTCTGACCGTCGACGCAGAGTTGATCGTAGTAAAAGCCGTCCTGCTCGTCCCACAGCCCCGTGCCGCCAAGCGAGTTGATCGCGTCGGCGATCGACACGAAGTGCTCGAAGAACGTCGTCGCCATGTCCTCGTACGAGCGATCGATCAGCGCCAGCTCGAGCGTGATCGACAGCATCGTCGAGCAGTAGAACGCCATCCATGCCGTTCCGTCGGCCTGTTCCAGATACTGCCCGTTAGGCAACGGCTTGTTCCGATCGAAGACGCCGATGTTGTCGAGGCCTAGGAAGCCGCCACTGAAGATGTGATTGCCGTCTGGATCCTTCCGATTGACCCACCACGAGAAGTTGAGCAGCAGCTTGTGAAAGACACGCTCGAGGAAGGCGTGATCACGGGCGCCCTTCGGCCCGGTCATCTTGTACACCCGCCACGCGCTCCACGCGTGCACCGGAGGATTCACGTCGGAGAACGCGAACTCGTACGCGGGCAGCTGCCCATTTGCGTGCATGTACCACTCGCGGAGCAACAGAATCAGTTGCTCCTTCGCGAACTGCTGGTCGAGTCGAGCAAAGGGGATCATCTGGAACGCGAGGTCCCACGCCGCGTACCAGGGATACTCCCATTTGTCCGGCATCGAGATGATGTCGCGATTGTAGATGTGCTGCCAATCCGCGTTGCGCCCCCTCCATCGCTCGGGAGGCGGTGGCGGCGACGCGGGATCGCCTTCGAGCCACTCGCGCACCACGTAGTTGTAATACTGCTTCGTCCACAACAGACCGGCGTATGCCTGACGCGCGATGCGCGCTTCCTCCGCTGTCGAGCCAGCAGTGAGGCCGCGATAGAAATCGTCCGCTTCGCGCTCTCGGAGGCTAAAGGTTGCGTCGAACTCTTCGCCGAACGAATCCGATGGCGCTTCCTCATCCGACGAAAGACGAAGCTCGACGCGCACGCTCTGACCCGCGGCCACGAGCCACTTGTACAAGAAGGCGGCCTTTGTGCCAACGCGTCGCGGATTCACCGCGTCGACGTCGCGATTCACGACGTAGCGGTGGAATGCGTCCTTCACATAGGGTGAAGGATTGTCGACGCCCCACAGCCGCCGGCGGTTCGTTTCGTTTTCGGTAAACAGCGCCTCGGGCGGCGCCCGATGCAGATCGAACCCGTTACGCGCCGTTTGCAAGCGAAAGACGCCGAGCGACGGATGCTCCGCGACCAGTGTGCGCGCGCCCTCCGCGAAGATGCGCGGCGGTGAATCGTCGCTGCGTCCCCACGACCAGTAGTTCCTGAACCACAGCGTTGGGAGAATGGCCAGCGGCGCTTCCGACGGTCCGCGGTTCGTCGCTGTTATACGAATGAGAAGGTCGTTTGGCGATCCCTTCGCGTACTCGACGATGACGTCGAAATAATGATCCTCGTCGAAGACATTCGTGTCGGCGAGCTCGTATTCGGGATCGAGCCGCGTTCGGCGCCGATTCTCCGCCACGAGATCGCCGTACGGAAATTCCGACTGCGGATACTTGTACAGCGCCTTCATGTACGAGTGCGACGGCGTGCTATCGAGGTAGTAGTAGCACTCTTTTACGTCCTCGCTGTGGTTGCCCTCTTTGCCCGTGAGTCCAAACAGTCGTTCCTTGAGAATCGGATCCCGGCCATTCCAGAGCGCAAGCGCAAAGCAGAGCCTGCACTCGCGGTCGGTGACGCCGAAGAGACCATCTTCGCCCCACCGATACGTCCGGCTGCGCGCCATGTCGTGGGTGAAGCTGTCCCACACTTCGCCCGTGGTCGAATAGTCCTCACGCACCGTACCCCATTGCCGCTCGGAGAGGTACGGTCCCCAGCGCTTCCAATTCAGTTCGCGAGCGGCGTCTTCCTTGAGACGCAGCGATTCGGCCGTGGGCATGGCTCGTATCGATACTCCATCGCCTCAACTTTTGGTAGGGAGCGTAGGGCGTAGATCGTAACGCCGCGGGCAGAAAGCGCAGGAGCGTGACCCGTGTAACAGCGCCCCAGCCCGATCCGGCCAATGTTTCCTTGGCACGCGCCACCCGCCACGCCCCCTCCTATGCTTGCTGAGTTGAGAGTCTTCGAATGGAGAGGCACGGGCAGAACCGAGCAAGTGATTGCCCGGCCGACACTCAAGGCCGTCCTGGCCGCCGTTCGCGCGCTCGACGGGGTCGGTCACAACGACCTCTATCTCTATCCAAGGGCCGCGAGTTCGCACCCGTATCTCTGCGTCGGGGGCGGGGCGGGGCACTACCTGCTCACCGGCGTCCTGCCCGGCGATCGTTTTCCGACCTTGGTCGATCCGTCACGCCCCGAGCTGCCAAAGCACGCATTGCGTGTTGGTGGACAGGAGGGGCTTTACCCGCGCAACTGGATCCACTCCCTCGACGTCGCCCTGCGGGCCGTGGAGGCGTACTGGAACAGCGGCGAGTTCGGCGGAGATGGCTTCACCTGGGCCGAGGCCTAGCGGGCGTAAGCCTAACGAGCGGCGCCGACGATGCTCTCCTTCCCCT
>DATEHJ010000608.1:0-2045 GCA_035279645.1 Gemmatimonadaceae bacterium | reverse complement strand
GATGTCGCCGGCGAGCGCGCACCAGAGCGAGGCAAGCGTGAACAGCGTCGTGCCAAGGAAAAGGATGCGACGGTGCCCGAAGTGATCACCGAATGCGCCGGCTAGCAGCTGGAGCGAGCCCAGCGGCAGCAAGTACACAGTCATCAACCACTGAAGCAGACTGCCGTCGGTGCGCAGGTCCTCGCCGATGCGTGGCAGCGCGACGTTGATGACGGCGCCATCGAGAAACGCGAGCGTCGAAGCGAGGATGGTCGCCACGAGGATGAGGGAGCAGTCCTTTGTTGTGCGGCCGACGCGGCACAGTGCGATGGCTTGATCGGAACCGTTTGCGAGCGCCACGGACATCGTCGGTCTCCAGGCGCAGGCCCGCGCTTCTTCAGCACCAAAGACTAGACCGTGACGTCGTGCTCCGCTTCCACTTAGTGGGCCAATCGTCCAGGCGCTGCCGAAACGATCGGCCGAGCTACGCGGCTGCGGGAACGTCGATCTCGGTGCAGGCCACGTTGTTCATGAAGTTCGTCATTAGAACTTGGCTGGAAAAAGCAACGATTTCGACGATCTGCGCTTCGCTGAAGCCGGCCTTGCGCACCGCGTCGAGATCGTCGTCTTTGACCTTGCCGCGCATTTCGGTGAGGCGCTTGGCGAAGTTCGCGGCGACGGCCGTCTTGGGGTTGAACGAGCTGCCCTGGAGGTTGAGCGCCGCTTCTTCGGGGTCGTTCTTGCCGACGCTGGTGGACACGAAGCTGTGAAGCGCCTTGCAGTAGCTGCAGTCGTTCGCCTGCGACACGGCGAGCGCGACGGCGTGGCGTGTTTTCACGTCGAGGGTTGCGGACAACGCGCTCTGAGTTCCCAAGAACGCCTTCAGCACGGCCGGGCTCATCGACAGCAGCATTACCACACGAGGCACAAACCCCATCGTTTGCCGGACCATGTCGAGCATCGGTTTGGAGTCGTCTGGTGCGTTCTCGCGGGTGGGAATCATCAGTCGCGCCATGTGCGTCTCCCAAGCAAGCGTTCGGACAAGATGTCTGATGCGCACGCTATGGCGTCCTTCGTGCCGGAGGGTCCGACGGAGTTGCCCAGAAGTCTTTCGTTGACTTCGCCCGGAACAGCCGCACGTCTTCTCTCACACCGAAGGAAAACCCATGCGTCCCCAATTCAAACCCAGTCCCCAGCATCCCATCGACATCGAGCGGCTCGGCCAGACGGTGCGCGTCACCGTTGCCGGGCACGAAGTCGCGCACAGCCACGATGCGTTGCTGCTCCGGGAAGCGTCGTACGCGCCGGTCGTCTACATCCCGCGCAAGGACGTGCGCGTGGATCTGCTCACGCGCACCTCGCACCACACGTACTGCCCGTACAAGGGCGAAGCGTCGTACTTCAGCATTCCCGCTGGCGGCGGCAAATCGGTTAACGCTATCTGGACGTACGAGGACCCTTACGAGGCCGTGGCCCCTATCCGCGAACACCTCGCGTTCTATCCGGATCGTGTCGACACGCTGACGTACTGATCATCGCGACTTCCGAACGGACGACAGATCTCCCCGAGGCCTCACGAACGAACGCGAATGATCGTCTTCCCCGGGCGGCGCTCGGTCGGGTTGAAGGCGGCGACAGCATTGTCGAGGGGCGCTACGGTGCCGATGTTCGTCCGCAGTCGTCCATCCCGCACTCGCTGGACAATCTCGGTCAGTTGGGCACGATCGGACTCGACGACGAAGTCGATCGCCAAGCCCCCGGCGGGCCGCGCCTCACTCGGTCCGACAATGGACACCAGCGTTCCTCCTGCGCGAACCAGCAGTGCGGACCGCTTCCCGATATCACCGCCAAGGAGATCGAACACCAGATCGACATGGCCAACGTTTTCGAGGACCTCGTTGTCGAGATCGACAAACTCGTTCGCACCGAAGTCGAGCGCCTTCTGGCGGTCGGCCGCGCGTCCAGTGCCGATGACGTAGGCGCCGAACTCACGTGCGAGTTGCGTCACCATCGACCCAACCGCGCCGGCCGCGCCGTGTGCGATCACACGCTGCCCCGCCCGAAGG
>DATEHJ010000607.1:0-3196 GCA_035279645.1 Gemmatimonadaceae bacterium | reverse complement strand
CCGTGCCGTCAGCGAGCGCGCTGGCGTTCTGCTGCGCCGGATTCGCGTCCGCGCGCGCGGTGACGCGCAGCGCGGGAAAGAGCGATGCACCACTCCCGAGCACGATCTGACCGGTCAGGTGAGTCGGCGGGCCAGGCGGCTCTGCCGGTGTCTTGCGTGAATCCGAACCACAGCCAACGCTCAGGGCGAGAAGGCACAGGCCGCAATGGCTAACGACTCTCGTCAATGGTCACTCCCGTCTTCAGATCGGTGCCGTCGACCGACCGGTCGCCAGCATCGCTTGCAATATTCGTGGATCGGCGGGCTTCGTGAGGTGCACGTCGAATCCCGCGCGTGCCGCGTCTTGTTTGTTTTGCTCCTGACCCCATCCCGTGAGCGCGACGACGAAAACGTTCGCACCGACCTCTTTGCGAATGCGGCGGCACACTTCATAGCCATCCAACCCCGGCATCCCGATGTCGAGAAAGACGATCTCGGGACGGAACTCGAGCACCTCGGCGATCCCCGCCTCGCCATTGTAAGCAACGCGACACTCCCCGCCAAGCGCCGAGATGAGGCGCTTCATCGCGACCGCGCCATCGACGTTGTCGTCGATCACGACCACACGGCGTCGAATCGGCGGCGTTTCGCGCGCCGGCGTCACTGATCGCGCGATGGCAACCGCCGGTGACAGGGGCACGCGTATCGTAAACACACTGCCCAGGCCCGGGCCGTCGCTGTGCGCGGCGATCGATCCGCCGTGCATCTCGATCAGTTGCCGTGCTAGCGCCAATCCGATCCCCAATCCCGGCCGTGTGCCGTACGTCGACGCCTTGTCCTGCGCGAACAATTCGAAGACGCGAGGCAGCAGGTCCGCCGAGATGCCGGCCCCGGAATCCGCGACAACGATTCGAACCTCATTGCCGCGGTCTCCCGCCTCGACATTCGCGGTAACGCGGATCCGGCCGGCACGCGCAAACTTCACCGCATTGTGTACCACGTTGAACAGAATCTGAACGAAGCGCGTAGGGTCGACATCGACGAGCGTTGGGGTGCCTGGCAGCTCGACGGTGAGGGTGATGCCGCTCGCCACGAGCGCGTCGCGATTCGCCTCGAGCGCGTCGTTCACCAACTCGGAGAGCGCCGTCGGCCTCCGCTGCAGCTGGATCTTCCCCGACGTGATGCGCGAGACGTCGAGCAGGTCGTCGATCAAGCGCACCATGTGGCTCAATTGCCGCTCCATCATGAGCCGCGTTTCCTCGATGATCGCGGGGTTGTTGCCCGCGAGACGCAGCGTCTCTACGCCGGTGCGCAGCGGAGCGAGGGGATTCCGCAGCTCGTGCGCGAGCACGGCGAGGAACTCGTCTTTCCGACGATCCGCCTCCTTGAGTTGATGCTCGTTGCGTCGCAGCGCTTCGACCACTTGCGTTCGCTCGATCAGATCGGCTGCCTGACGAGCGAGCAAATCGAGCAGGCGCAGAACGCGCTCCGACGGCCGATGCGTGCGTCGCCAGTATGTCGAAATCATTCCGACTGTCTTGCCGCCGCGTGACATGAGTGGCGTCGTCTGTCCAGACCGCGCCCCCTCCTTGAGGAGACCCGCCTGGTCTTCGGTACCCGCCATGAATTCTGCCTGCTCGAAGTCCGACACCACGACGCGCGCTTCCGTGTTCAGCGCCTGCGCGCAAGTCGTGTGGCGCTCACGCCCGATCCACTCCCAGACCTGTACCGCCTCAGCGGAGAACCCGCGCGACGTGATCAGTCGAAGTTCACCAGCGTGCCCGCGCTCCGGGTAGAAGATCTGGAACGTCGCAAAGTCGGAGTGCAGAATCGACACGGCCGCATCGACCAGCTTTTCGTACAGTGCGGTGCTGTTCTCCTCCTCCGTGAGCTGCGCGCTCAGCTTCTGCAGGAGCTTCGTGTCCGCAAGCTCAGTGGCGGTCGCTCGCTCCGTGCGAGCCCGGTCGACCGCCTCCCGTGTGCGCGCCGCGGTCTCCTGGACGATCGCGATTTCGAGCGGAGTCCATTTGTGCGTCGCTCGAAATGCGACGCCGACCGCCGCGATGAGCTGTGTTCCCTTGAACACCGGCGCGCCGGCGTAGGCACGCAGGCCAATCGCGGCGCTCCGCTCGCGCACCAACGCGTTGGCGAGCGGCGACGTTTGAATGTTCTCCTCGGCGACGGTCCGCCCCGCCGCGAGCTCGGCGATCAACTCTCTGGAGTCGCCGAGCGGGTACCGCGCCACGAGAGACGGAGCATCCGCCAACTTGTGATAATCGGTATGAATCGTTCCGTAAACGAGGTCGTCGTCGTACTCGATGTAGTACGCCCAGTCTGCCCCGAGCCGCGCGCCGAGCAATCGCACCGCCTCCGTCTGAATTTCGATGGCGTCGCGCAGCGGTCGGAGGCGATCGTTGAGCGCGAGGAGGTACGACTGCGGCCGCTCCGCCGCGGGCTGGGTGTGTTCGGGATCGAGCGGGTCGAGCAGGCGTCGGTCGACGTCGACAAGCGTCGGGCTGCCGGTGACTGGGGTCACCTCGTGATGCGTCACGCCCTCCTCCCGACTCACCATTGAGTCAAATGGGCATAGCCAAGCGCCGCGGCTAGGCCGCGAACGGGCAATCAAAATGGGGGGGGCTGCTGAGGGGGTGCTTTAGAAGTACAGCCAGCGTTCCGGGGCGCAAGGGTCCACGATTCTCCTAACAGCACTCGTCACATGCCGAGCGTCCCCGGACTCCGTCGATGCCCTCGCGCGCGATGAGCGGAACCATCGCCAGGCCCGCGAGCGGATCGCCCCACCACCACCCGAGAGTCGCGTTGAGGATGAGTCCGATGAGGAGGATCGCGGAGAGATAGGCGCAGAGCGATGTTTGCTTGGACTCCGCGGCGAGTGCGCCGCTCCCCAGTTGTCGTGCGATGCGGCGTTTCGCTCGGGCGAGCAACGGCATCACAACGACCGAGAGCGTAGCGATGACGATGCCGACAATGCTCTCACTCGGCTCTTCGCGACGAAAGAGCGTGAGCGCGGCGTCGACGCCGATGTACAATGCAAGTGCAAGAAACAGCACGCCGATTATTCGCTGGCTCACGCGTTCGGCGTGCTCCCGTCGATCAGGCCTCGCGTCAGCGCGCAGCCGCCACACCGCCGTTAGGCTCGCCGTGACCTCGATCAAGCTATCGAGGCCGAATCCGGTCAGCGCGATGCTCCCGGCGAGAG
>DATEHJ010000606.1:0-3522 GCA_035279645.1 Gemmatimonadaceae bacterium | reverse complement strand
TGGCACGCAATCAACGCCTCAAATAGACAACGCAATCACGAATCACTCGAATCCATCGAATCATTCCTCCCCCGAGAGTGGAATTATTCGTCCAATTCGAATGATTCGTGATTTGTTGTCTGACCGGTCGAGATCCCGATTAGCGCCAACTCCAGATAAGCTTCTCGCGAGCGCCAGCGATCGAGGTTCAGCCAACCAGCGGCCGACGCTAACGTTTCGGCAGAAACGTTAGCGTGGGGCGCGGCGACGGCTGGATCAGCTTCACTGTCTTGACCGCGCCACTCGCCATCTCGTACTCGACGAAGAAGCCCGCCGGCACGTTGGCGCCCGTCATGCGGAAGCGCGTGGGCGAATCGGCGAGCAGAGTGTACACCGGCTGCCCCGGCACCGTGAGCTTCAACTCGCCGTCGTAGCTCACGGCGATCGAGAGCGCTGGCGTCTCGGAGACGAATGTCCCCGTGAGCTTGCCCGCCTCGCTCGCCGCGAGAACGATTTTTCGCGACGTGTCGGGCGCGTCCGGCTTTCGGTTCAGCGTCCCGAGCCCTTCGAAGTCGACGCTGTGCACCTTGCCGTCGGCACCTAACGCGAATGTCACGAAGTTGCGTCCGAGCGCGGCGCCGTTCCACTTCGCGCGGAAAGTATCGAAGTGCCAGTGTTCCAGCTCGCCGTCGAAGGCGGTGCCGTACGTCATTCGCAGCGCGCCGTTCACGAGACGGACCGACGCGTCGCCGTACATGCTGTCGCTGTAGACGCCGACATAACCCTCCAGGGGCAGCGATGGCTTCGTGCCCATCGTCCGCGCGAGTCTCTTCTGTTCGGCTTCCTTCGCCAGAGCGCGCTGCTTCTCGAATTGCTTGAGGAACTCGCCGTTCCAGTCGCGCGGCGGCTCGTTGAGGAGCGCGTCGATCACGCGGTACATCGCGATCGTCGGCACCGGTGATCCGTTCGCGTTGGTGAGAATCACCATGCCGAGCTTCTCTTCCGGCATGATGGCGACCATCGCGCTCATCCCGTCGATGTTGCCACCGTGCTGGTCGAGCTCCCGGCCGCGGTAATCCTGGAGGAACCAGCCCATTCCGTACGCCTCGAGGTGCGTGAACGGATTGGCTTGCTTCGCGTCGGGGCTGACGGGGATGACCATCTGCGCCGTGTGCGTCTCGCCGAGCGCCGAGGCGCTGACGAGCGACTTCCCATTCACGCTGCCCTGGGCCAGCTGGAAACGCACCCACTTGATCATGTCCGCAACGTTCGAGTTGATCGACCCGGCGGGACCGATGTTGTCGATGTTGTGCCACGGGACGACGAGGAGCGTGTCGTTCACCTCGGTGTGCGGGGTCGCCACATTGGGCTTGCCGGCGAGATCGCGGATCGAGGTGTACGTGTCGTTCATGCCTAACGGCGCGAAGATGCGTGTGCGCACGAGATCGTCCCAGGAGGTGCCGGCGACGTGGGCCGCCGCCTCGCCGGCGGCGAGATACATGATGTTTTGATAGCCGAAGCGCGAGCGAACGCTCCACGTCGGCTTGAGGAAGCGTACACGACGCAAGATCTCGTCTCGATTGTAGTCTGTCGCGTACCACATGAGGTCACCGCGTGTCAGACCACTGCGATGCGTGAGGAGATCGCGAACGGTGAGCTCGCGCGTGACGTACGGATCGTACATCTGCAGGCTCGGGAGGTACGTCGTCGCTGGGTCGTCCCAGCGCATCTTGCCCTGATCGACCATCATCGCGACGAGCGTCGCGGTGAACGCCTTGGAGCTGGAGCCGATCGCGAAGAGCGTATGCTCATCGACCGGCTGATTCGTGCCCATCGTGCGCGTGCCGAAGCCGCGCATGAGCACAATCGAGTCATTCTTGACGACGGCAATCGCGAGGCCTGGGTCCTTCCAGTCCTGCATTGCTTTCGTGATGTACTGATCGAATCCGGCGAGTGGCGCCTTTGCGGTGGGCTTCTGTGCGAGTGCCGGCGCGGCGCACGCGAGCGCGGCGGCTGCGAAAACAATGCGCAGGGAAGAGCGGCGAGTTGGCATGTGGGTACCTCGAGGTGGGATTGCTGCTAGGCGCGGCTAATATTGCGTCCCGCGCGTCGACGCGAAAGCGCCGATCGGCTACCGTGCTTCCTGCTCGGCGGGGCGTTCACGTCCTCTTGCTTCGGCGAGCTTGCGCGCGATGCCACGATAGAACCCGGCATCGTCTCGCCTTCCTTCCTCCTCGAGACTCAGTGCCGCGCGCTCGAGAGCGTAGAGAATGTTGCCGAGGTACAGCTGCGCGACGCTGGAGACCGTCTCATCGCTCATGGAACGCGCGGCTGGGTCACCATTGGGCCCGTTGGCGTATCCTTCGCGGCGTCGACGTCCGCGATCTCGACGACGATCGCGGTGATGTTGTCCAGTCCTCCCCGACCGTTCGCCTCGGAGATGAGCGCGTGCACCTTGCGGTCGGGCGTGGCGCGCGAAATCAGCAGCGTCTGCAGGCGGCGGTCGTCCACCATTCCAGTGAGACCGTCGCTCGCGACGAGGAAGACGTCGCCCAATTTCACCTCGCCGCGATAGACATCGGGCTCGACTTCCGGACTGGCGCCAACGCAGCGCGTGATCACGTTGCTGTACGGATGGTATCGCGCCTGCTCCGGCGTGAGAAAGCCGGCGTCGACCTGCTCCTGCACGTACGAGTGGTCCTTCGTGAGCTGGGTGAGCGCGCCGTCGCGCAGGAGATACACGCGCGAATCGCCAACCTGGCCGATGAGATAGCGGCGCCCGGCGATGAGGAGCACCGAGACCGTCGTGCCCATCCCCTGCTTGTCGACCTCGATGAGCGTTCGCTCATGTATCTTGCGATTCGCCGATTTCAGCGCGTCCGTCACGACACGGTCGACGCCATTGTTCTCGAGGTCGCGGACTCCGGTCAGCTCGCGCTGGACGATTTGTACGGCCATTTCGCTCGCGACCTCGCCGGCGGCATGGCCCCCCATGCCGTCAGCCACGATGAAGAGGCCGCGTTGCGCGTCCGCTTCAGCCGCGAAATTGTCTTCGTTGCCGGAGCGGATCATCCCGACATCGGTCCGAGCAGCGTGAAGCAGACGCACTATCAACTCGTCAGCTCTTCAAGAGGTAAAAGGCAACGGAGGCCGCCACGATCAATATCGTCATCCACAACCAGACCGAACTGCCCGTGCGTTCAGGTGCGACTGGTGCCGCGGGCTTTGGCGCGACAGTCGGTCGCGGTTGGCGAGGCGGCAACTTGCTACGATCGATCGGCGTCGACGCGATCGCGCGCGTGCTCTTCACGGCAGGCATCGGCACATCCGCCGGCCGAAAGTTCAGCTTCACACCTCCAAAGCGCACGTCAGGCGTACCGTCGAGCCGTCTTTCGTGCGTCAGCCGCGAACCACCAACGTAGGTGCCATTCGTCGATTCAAGATCGATCAGATACCATCCGTCGTCGCGCCGCTGGATCTTTGCATGAATGTCCGAGACGCTGTCATCGTCGATCACGACATCATTGTGTGGACCGCGACCGA
>DATEHJ010000605.1:0-2728 GCA_035279645.1 Gemmatimonadaceae bacterium | reverse complement strand
ATCAACTCGAGGAGTCGTTTGTCGCGCGCGGTGGCGCCCTGATGCAGCGGGCCGGCGCGACGCGGGGTCTCAAGGCGGAAACGACGCGGGCGCACGCGGTCATCAACATTATCGATTCGCAGGTCCGCCCAAGGCTTCGCGGCAACGACCAACTGATGCGCGAGTGGGAAGTCGCCAAGCACGTCCAGCGCGCGCGCGCGTCCCAACATGAAACGTCGGCAGACGAGACGTCGATCTCGGCGTTACCGACGGCGACGCCGAGTCCCGCTCTCACGCTGACGGCATGACGCGACGTCAGCCCACGCCGACACCCGTGACGACGGCACGTTCCGCATCTGCAACGTGCCCACCGGCACGCAGCTCCTCATCAAGGCGTCGCGCGGTTCCGAGCTCGCCACCGCCACCGTGACGATCGCGCCGGGAGAAATCGTACAACCGGTCGTGCTGCGCCTGAGTCGTTAGGCTCTCGTTCAGGGCGGCGCCGTTTCTCTTCCATAAGAAGGCCGCCGAGAGCCTGGTGTAGGGCCCGGACACGGTGAGGCGGCTCCAGGCAGCGCACGCAGCCCAAGGTGCCTTGACAATATTTAAGTTGTAACTAAAATATATCCATGCTCCTCGACGGCACCCTTCTCGCCACCATTGCCTCACCAAGGCGACGCGAGATTCTCAGGATCCTCTGGACCGACGAACGTTCCGCCGGCGACGTGCATCGCGCGCTCCCGGACGTCAGTTTCCCCGCGGTCTCACTGCAATTGCGCGCTCTCGCCGAAGCGGGACTCGTCACCGTTCGGGCGGAGGGACGCCAGCGCTGGTATCGCGCACAGCCCGAGGTGCTCGGTCCGGCGCGTGAGATGCTCGAATCGATGTGGAGCGACGCGTTGTGGCGACTCAAGCTCGCCGCCGAGCTCGAGGCCACCCGACGCGGCCCGCGTCCTCGTTCCAAACACCGACGCCGCCGTCCGCGAACGGCGCCACCACGGAAGGCCCGCACATGACGACCTCGACGATCACACTCCCGCATCAGCTCGAGCGCCACCTAACGATTCGCGCCCCGCGCGCGACGGTCTTTCGCTACTTCACGGACTCCGAGCGCTGGGCAAAGTGGTGGGGCGCCGGTTCGACGATCGACGCGAGACCGGGCGGCAAAGTCTACATTCGCTACCCTGGTGACGTAGAGGTGACTGGGGAAGTGCTGGAGCTGAAGCCGCCGGAGCAGATCGTCTTCACGTATGGCTACGTGAGCGGTACGCCCGTCGCGCCCGGCGCGTCCCGCGTCACGATTCGGCTCACCGCGAGCGGCCCCGATACCCTCCTCGAGCTGACGCACGAATTCGCCGAAGCGGCCGCGCGCGACCCGCACATTCAGGGCTGGCGCTACCAGTTGTCGCTCTTCGCGAACGTGGTGGCGGACGACGTGTTCGCCGACGCCGAGCAAGCGGTCAACGCCTGGTTCACCGCCTGGGCAGAGCCTAACGACTCGGAGCGCGCCGCCATCTTCAAGGAGATCATCACTCCGGAGCTCCAGTTCCGCGACCGCTACTCGGCGATCGAGAGCATCGATGACCTCGTGCAGCACACGGGAGCGGCGCAGCGCTTCATGCCCGGCGTCCGCCTCGAGCGCCGCGGAACGATTCGCCACTGCCAGGGGATGGTGCTCGCCGACTGGGCGATGCTCCAGGACGGTACGGAGCGCGGACGGGGCACGAGCGTCTTTGTCTTCGCGCCTTCTCGGATGATCGAGTCGGTTACAGGATTTTGGGGGACGTGACGCGGTCGCGCCGCCGCGCCGAGGCCAGAATGCCGACGCCGATGACATTTGCCGCGACGATCACCAGCGAGATCTTGAGCGCGAACGACGCCACGCTCCTAACGGCGATGATCGGAAAAACTGACAGCACGACGTACAGCACCGTCATCAGCAGTCCGGAAGTTGAGACAATCCTCAACCACAGGGGCGGGCGCGGAGTGACTCCTCGCAAGCCGAAGAGCGGAATCGCGAACATCACCACGTAGCTCAGCGCGTAGAACATCCCCGACGCGTTGAACAGCAGCTGGAACGCCTCCGCCTGTCCGACGCCAATGAGACTCGCGAGCGCGACTCCGAACGCGCATACTCCCACGAGCAGGATCGAGTTCACCGGCGTGCGATAGGTCGCGTGCAGCTTGCTGAACCAGAGCGGCAGCAGGCGATCCCACCCGGCGACCATCGGCAGTCGCGCGACGGCGGTGAAACTCACGTTCGTCTGCGACACGCGCATCGCCAGCGTCATGAAGATCGCGACCGTCACGAGCTGTCCCGCGATGCCAAACGGCCCGAAGCCCGCGCGCAGCACCTGGGGCAGAGGGCCTACAAGATCGATATCGCTCGGAGAAATAAAGGCGACGACCGTGCTCGTTCCTAAAATGAACATCAGCGCGACAATCGGCGCGGCGATGACCACCGACCGCCGAACGGCCCGCGCCGGCGACCTGGTTTCCCCGGCGAGGATGGCGACATACTCGAAGCCGCCTAACGCGCCGAAGCCGAGCTTGCCGAGGATGTTCAGATTGTACAGCGAGACGGATGGGACGCTCGTGCGGAGCGGATGATACTCACGGAGGTGACCAGTCAGGAGACTGATCACCGGCAGCACGATCAGTGCGCCGAAGACGACGAGCATCACGGCGCCACCCGCGTTGTGCACCCACTTGCCTACCGACAGGCCGATGATCGACGCCAGCATCATCA
>DATEHJ010000604.1:0-9776 GCA_035279645.1 Gemmatimonadaceae bacterium | reverse complement strand
CTTCGCCTCGACTACACCAACTTCATGGCCGATGTCGTGTCCGGCGGAATATCGTCCGCTGACTGGCGCGACGCGGCGGCCAGCTTTGCGCGCGCACACGCTGGCTTCGGACGCCGTCGCGAGGCGGACGAATTAGGGTTTCTGAATCTGCCAGGCGATGCCGCGCTGCACCGACAATCGACCGACTTCGCGGCGCGCACGCGCGGCCAATTCGACGACGTCGTCGTGCTCGGCATCGGCGGGTCGGCGTTAGGCCCGATCGCGCTCCGCACGGCGTTACTCAAGCCGCAGTGGAATTCATTGACGAAAGACGAACGCGATGGATGGCCGCGACTGCACGTGCTCGACAACGTCGATCCGCGCACGATTGAGGCGCTCCTCGACCGACTCGATCTGTCGCGCGCGCTCTTCATTGTGATATCGAAGTCTGGTGGAACCGCGGAGACGATGGCGCAGTACCTCGTCGTTCGGTCGCGACTCCAGAGCGCAGTAGGGACGGACGCGTCGCGTCATCTCGTCTTCGTCACCGATCCGCAGAAGGGCGCACTGCGCACGATCGCGCGCGCCGAAAACATTCCGGCGCTGGACATTCCGCCGAACGTCGGTGGCCGATTCAGCGTCCTCACTCCGGTCGGAGTCCTTCCTGCCGCGCTGACGGGAATGGACACGGGGACACTCCTCGCGGGTGCCGGTGAGATCGCGAAACGATGCGAGACGGAGGCGCTGACGAAGAATCCTTCGGGAATATTCGCGACGCTGCAGTTTCTCGCCGACACCAAGCTCGGACGCCACATCCAGGTGCTGATGCCATACTCGGATCCGCTACGTGATGTCGCGGACTGGTTCGTTCAGCTCTGGGCGGAGAGCCTCGGCAAGCATCGTACGCCTGGTGATCCCGGAATCGGTCCGACTCCATTGGCGGCACTCGGCGCTACCGATCAGCACAGCAAGGTGCAGCTCTTCATGGAGGGCCCACCAGACAAGACGGTGAGCTTCATCGCTGTCGAGGAAGAGGCCGTGAAGCTCGAGATCCCGAAGCTGCACTCCGACGTCAAGGAGCTCGGATATCTGGGCGGGCACCGCCTGGGCGAGTTATTGGAGATCGAGCGAAAGGCGACCGCGGGCGCGCTGGCGCGTCGCGGGCGACCCAACCTCACGATTCACGTCGACAAAGCCGACGCGCGGTACGTCGGCGCGCTGTTCATGTTCCTTGAGATCGCGACGATCTACGCCGGGGAGCTGTACGGCATAAACCCGCTCGATCAGCCGGGCGTTGAGCTGGGCAAACAGTTTACTTACGCGATGCTTGGACGCGCGGATGCCGAGCAGGCGCGACGGGAATGGAACATGCTTCCGAAACCAGACGAGCGATTCATGATCTGACCGCGCCAACGTCGGGCCTTGCACCCCCAAGCAGGCTCCGACACTTTCCGAATTCCTCGCCTCTAACCTCAAGCCCTTAGCCCCTTTCTCATTTGTCTGCTCATTCTCTGTTCGGGTCCGCCGTCACGGTGCACGACGGCCATGTTACGGTGAATCGCGATGTCACTCTGGCCAGTCCAGCCATGGATGCCCTCGTTCGCCTAGCGGTCTTCGGCGACCCCGACGAGCGGGACTCGGCGCGGTGGCTCATCTGGGAGTTGGGGCAGGCGGTTGGCGTTCGGCCGGCATCGATTCAAGAGCTGTATATGGCTCGGGGTCGCGGCGAGGTACACGGCTTCACCGTTCCCGCGATCAATGTCCGGGGAATGGCCTACGACACGGCCCGATCGATCTTTCGGACGGCGAATCGCCTGAAGGCGGGCGCCTTCATCCTCGAGATCGCGCGTTCCGAGATCGCCTACACCGACCAGCGTCCCGCCGAGTACGTCGCCGTGATCTTGGCGGCGGCGCTGCGTGAGGGATTTCGCGGACCCGTGTTCATCCAGGGCGACCATTTTCAGGTGAACGCGAAGAAGTACGCCGCTGCGCCAGGACCCGAGGTCGATGCCGTAAAGGCACTCGCACGTGAGGCGATCGCGGCCGGCTTCTACAACATCGACATCGATACCTCGACGCTCGTCGACATATCGAAGCCGGATCTGGATCAGCAGCAAAGGCTCAACTACGAGGTTGGCATCGACATTCTCGAAACCGTGCGTGAGCTCGAGCCCGAAGGGGTGACGATCTCCGTCGGCGGCGAGATCGGTGAAGTCGGCTCCCACAACAGCACGGTGGAGGAGTTGCGCGCCTACATGGACGGTCTCGCGCGCAACTTGCCCCGCGGCATGGAGGGACTGTCGAAGATCTCGGTGCAGTCGGGAACGTCGCACGGCGGTGTCGTGCTCGCCGATGGCTCGATCGCGGACGTGAAGCTGGATCTGGATACGCTCGAGCGACTTTCGAAGGTGGCGCGCGACGAGTACGGCCTGGCCGGCGCGGTGCAGCACGGTGCGTCGACGTTACCGGATTCAGCGTTTCATAATTTCCCGAAGCGCGAGACGGCAGAGATTCATCTCGCGACGAACTTTCAGAACATGCTCTTCGATCTTCTTCCCGCCGACGTGCGCGACGAGGTCTATAACTGGCTTCGCGAAAACGCGAAGGACGAGCGCAAGGCGACGGATTCCGATGAGCAATTCTTCTACAAGACGCGCAAGAAGGCGCTTGGTCCATTCAAGCGTCGCTTTTGGGACCTGCCAGACGACGTGAAGGCTCGATTGGCCAGCGCCTACGACGAGAAATTCGGCTTCCTCTTCGAGCAGCTCGCCGTCGGCGGGACGGCGGCGGCGGTCGCGCGCTTTGTGAACGCCCCAACGCAGCATCGTCCCGCGCCGAATGGAGAGACGGTCGGGATCGCGGCGGCGCCCGACGACGCGGACGCCGGCGAATAGGGATTGCGTGGAGAAGGACGTGACGAGCGCAACACAGGAGAGCGTGTCGTTGACGCGATCGGTCAACGAGCTCTGGCTCGATGTGCTTCAGCAGATCAGCACCAGAACCGCGCACGAGCTCAAGGGCGCCCTGAATGGCGTGGCCGTGAATCTCGAGGTCGTGCGGTCGCGTTCCGCGCGAGCGGATGCGGCCGCGGCGTCCGTCGCGCCATTTGCGGCGTCGGCGTCCAGTCAGTTGGATGCTGTCGTGGAAATGTCGCAGGCGCTCCTCTCGCTGTCCCGCGCCGCGCGCGACCCTCTCGATATTGGCGAGACGGTCGCTTCATTTGCTGCGATACTCGGGCCATCCGCGCGCGCGCACGGCGGTTCGCTGCGCGTCGAGCCGCACGGGCGCGATTTCGCGGCTGGACCGGTCCGCGTGCGCGGGAACGTCGCGCGACTCGTGATCGGTGCAACGCTGCTCGCCGCGCTCGCGCGAAAGGGCGACGCCCGGTGCACGCTGGAAAGCGGCGACGACATCGTCGTGAGCGTCGAATGCGCGGGCGCCGAGGGACCGCCGGACCTATCGGCGGAGGTCATGACAGCTGCCGCGACGGCTGGCATCCGCGTGAACGCGGATAGGGGATCACGCAGCATTTCGTTGGCATTTCCGCGCGCGGGCTCCGCCCGCAAGCGCACACCCGAGAGAGCATGAAGCCAGCAAACGCAAAAATTCTCATTGCCGACGACGAAAAGGCAATCACCTCCGGGCTCGGCGCGATCCTTGGCGATGAAGGCTACGGCATCGAGATCGCCGAGGATGGCCAAAAGGCCCTCGACCGGCTGGCTGCCGACAAGTTCGGCGTCGTTCTCGCCGACCTGAAGATGCCCAAGCTCGATGGCATCGCGCTGCTCAAGGCCATTCGCGAGCGCAAGATTCCGACGGAGTTCATCATGATCACCGGTCAGGGCTCGACCGAGCTCGCGATCGAAGCGATCAAGCAAGGCGCCGTCGACTACATTGAGAAGCCGCTAAACACGGAACGGCTCAACAAGCTCAAAGCGCAGATCCCGAAGCTGCTCGACCAGTTCGCGATGCAAGAGAAGAATCGTGAGCTGACGGCGAAGCTCGAGGGACTGACCCACTACGGCGAGCTGACGGGACAGTCGGAGTCGATGCGCAGCGTGTATCAGGTCATCGATGCCGTTGCGCCGTCGAGCGCGAGTGTCCTGATCCTTGGCGAATCAGGAACAGGAAAAGAGCTCGTCGCGCGCGCGATGCATACGAAGAGCGAGCGGGCGAAGGGACCATTCTTCGCGCTCAACTGCGCCGCGTTGCCGAAGGAGATCCTCGAGAACGAATTATTCGGTCACGAGAAGGGTGCCTTCACAGGATCGACGAACGAGAAGCAGGGTGCATTCGAGATGTCGAGTGGCGGCACTCTCTTTCTCGACGAGGTCGCCGAGATGGCGCCGGACATTCAAGTGAAGCTGCTCCGAGCCCTCGAGTCACGTGTGGTGCGCCGACTCGGCGGCAAGAAAGAGATTCCGGTCGACATTCGTGTCGTCGCCGCGACGAACAGGGACCTCCAGAAGGCGCTCGCCGAAGGCGAGCTCCGCGAAGACCTGTACTACCGTCTCGCCGTCGTCGAGATCTATCTGCCGCCGTTACGCGAACGAGCTGACGATATTCAATTGCTCGCAAAGGAATTCCTTGCTCGTTATGCATCGCAGAACGGCAAGCACATCACCGGCTTCGCTGACGACTCCTGGGATTGGATGCTGTCGTACCAGTGGCCGGGGAATGTCCGCGAGCTGAAGAACGCCATCGAACGCGCGGTGATCATGTCGCGGTCCGAAAAGATCGGCGTCGGCGATTTGATGTTGCGTCATCTGCGCGCACCCGTCGATACCCCGGCCCTCACGATCCCGGTGGGAACGACGACCGTCGCCGACGCCAAGCGCCAATTGATCCTCAAGACCTTTGCCTCTGCCAATGGCGATGTAGCGCGCACCGCGAAGCTGGCCGGAGTTACCGCTGACGAAGTGCGGCGCGAGATTCTCGCGCTACTCGACTCGAGCGGGTCCGACAATGGCGTGGTGCTCGTCGAGGCCGAGGCACGAATCGCGCGGAAGAATGACCCGATCACGGCGGCGCGCGGAGGCGTGAAGGGAAAGCCGCCAAAGAAGAGGTAGCAACATCACCAGCGAGAGACCTGACATGTCGCGGTCGTACGACTTCGAAGACGATCAGCCATACGTCGTCATCGAGAAGCAGTCGGGAACCCTGAGCTCCTTTCTGGTCGGTATCGCGATCGGCGCTGGGGTGGCATTGCTGTTCGCGCCGCAAAGCGGCGTGCAAACACGGCGCGAGCTGAAGCGTCGCGCACGTCGCGCGCGCCGTGCCGCGACGCAAATGGCGAATGACGTCACGGATACCGTGGTCGATACGTTTCAGGATGCGCGGCGGCGCGTCGAGGAGCAAATCGATTCAGCGCGTGACGCAATCGGGGTCAAGAAGGAGCAAGTGCATCGCGCGATGGAGGCCGGCCGCGCCGCCGCACAACAGGCGCGTGAAGACCTCGAACGCCGCATTGCCGAGACCAAGGCCTCTTATGAGGCCGGCGTCGATGCCGCGCGCACGACGCGCGCGTCGTCGCGTCGCGCCGCGGCCGCCGTTGCGCCTCGCGCAGAAGAGGAGACCGAGGACACGTGAGCGGCGCCGGCGTCCCGGTCGAAGCGGGCACGCCGTCACCGCACTCGGCGCGATCCAGCGCATCCTCGCGCCGGCGGCCAGCGATCATCAGCCTCGCCTGGACCGCCCGCGACTACGCGAAGCGCGTGTGGGACAACAGCGCGGAGGACAACGTGCTGTTTCTCGCCGGTGGGATCGCCTTCAACATCCTGCTCGCGGCGGTTCCGTTCTTCCTGCTCCTCATCGCCGGCGTCACCTATCTGTTGCCGGCCCTCTATCGAGGTCAGGTGGATTCCTCGAGCGCGGTCTCCTTCTTCATCGATCGTCTCTTGCCCGCCCATGAAGAATCTCCGACCTCGCCGATTCACAAACTCGTAACCGATATTCTCCGCACGAGGACGTCGTTCACGATCTACGGTGCGATCGGCTTCATCTGGTTCTCGACGCGCCTCTTCGGGTCCCTGCGCACCGTGCTCGCCGAGGTCTTCGACATCGAGCACGAACGTGGGATCATTCAAGGCAAACTCTTCGACATCCAGCTCACCATCGTCGCGACGTTGCTCTTCGTCGCGAGCACCGCGCTCAATGCGTATCTCTCGATTGCCACGAAGAGCGGCGTCGAGTTTCTCGGGCGCCTCGGATTGCGCCACGACGTCATGGGGAGCCTGGAATACTGGACCGGACGCGCTCTCGCGTTCGTGTTCATCGCGTGGATGTTCTTCTGCCTTTACAAGTACTTGCCGGTCCGGCGCGTTCGATGGCGAAGCGCGTGGACGGCCGCGCTGTTCACGAGCGCGCTGTTCGAAGCGGCGCGCTGGATCTTCAGCGGATACGTGCGGACATTCAATCCCGGGTCGCTCTACACCGGGACCCTAACGGCGATCGTCATCATCGTTTTTTGGACCTACTACGCGGCGCTGATCTTCATCCTCGGCGGCGAGGTGGGCCAGGTGTACGAGTTGCGCCGCGTGCGACGGCTGCAGCGAGAGGTGTTTACGTAGAGGGGCTGGGGGTTAGGGGCTAGGTGTTAGGTACCAGGTGCTAAATGGGCTACGCGCCACGCACCACGCCCAACGCTCAACGCTCAACGCTCAACGCATCTGGTCCAAAGGTTGCCTTCGGCAGAGGCGAACCCTTCTTTGTCGGAGCTCGATCATGCGGACCTTAGCCGTTCTTGCACTGAGTGCAGTCAGTCTTTTAGCCGCTTGCAAGCGAACCGACGATGGCAAGCTCGTCATCGAGCGCCCGGGCGAGATCGATGTGAAAGTGAAGAGCGACACGGTGCACCTGCCGAGCGTCGGTACGGTGAAGGACACGATCACGACGCCGGCGATCGGTGTGAAGGAAGAGACGCTGATCGTCAAGAGGCCCGTCATCGGCAGCAAAAAGACTGAGATATCGAAGCCGGTCATCAAGCCGTGATCGCTGATCGCTGATCAGTAGGCGGTGGACCACCGACCGCCGGCGGGCTATATTTCGATTGTCCCAGGTCCCGGAGGGCGAGAGCCTTCTAACTCCGTCAGGACCCCGAAGGTAGCAGCGGCATGAAGTGTCTCTTGTCGCTTCGGTCGGCCTGGGGCATTCGCGCGGGGATGGTCGCTCGAGGAGCGGCATCCCCGCGCGAGGCGTTTTCGCGGGATGCGGGGCGCGGGGCGCGCTATCTTATTCGCATCTGCGCCCGCATTCCGCGGCCTCCGCATCCCTCGTCCCGCATCCCGCAGATGCTTGCCCTCGCCCGCAAATACCGCCCAAAGCGCTTCAGTGACGTCGCCGTGCAATCGCATGTATCGGCGACGCTGAAAGGGGCGATTGCGCGCGGCCGCGTCGCGCACGGCTACCTGCTCTGTGGTCCTCGCGGCGTCGGGAAAACGACGCTGGCGCGCGTGCTCGCGATGGCGCTGAACTGCGAGCATCGCGGTGAGGACGGAGAGCCATGTGGCGTTTGCATCTCGTGTGAGCGCATCTGGAGCGGCGCTTCGAGTCTCGATGTCGTCGAAATCGATGCCGCATCGAATCGCGGCGTCGACGACGCACGTGAGCTTCGCGAGCGGGCGATGTATGCGCCGTCCGGAGACGAGCGGTACAAGGTCTACATCGTCGACGAAGCGCACATGCTCACTCGTGAGGCATGGAACGCGCTCCTCAAGATTCTCGAGGAGCCGCCGCCGCGCGTCGTCTTCGTGTTTGCGACGACCGAACCACAGAAGATCGCGCAGTCCGCTGCTCCGGTGTTGAGCCGTCTGCAGCGCTTCGATTTCAAGCGCATAGGTCCTTCCGAGATCAAGGATCGCCTTGTGGCGGTGCTCGGGAACGAGTCCATCGACACCGAGCCACAAGCGCTGGCGATGATCGCGCGCGCGGCGGACGGCTCGATGCGCGATGCGCTGAGCCTCACGGACCAAGTACTCGCCATGGGCGACGGGCATGTGACCGCCGAGCGTGTTCGTGAGGCGCTCGGCCTCGTGCCCGAAGACGAATTCCTCACGCTGCTCGATCTGATTCTCGATCGCCGCGCGGGGGACGTGTTCACCTTTGTCGGCCGGCTCGCCGACGAGGGAATCGACTTTGGACTCTTCCTCAGCGGGCTCGCCGACGTGGTTCGCGCGCAACTCGCGGTTCTCCTTGGCGGCGATCTTCCCGAGCTTCCGGAGCGCGTGCGCGAGGCGTTAAAGGCGAAGCGCGAGCGATGGTCCGCTGCCGATCTTCTGCGAATGCTTTCGGCGATCGGTGAGCTCGAACCGCGATTTCGGAAGAGTGGGCAGCAGCAGCTGCTTGTGGAGACGCTCCTGGTTCGCTTCGCACTGCTCGATCGGACGGTCGAGATCGAGGATTTGCTGCGCGGCCTGAGCGGTGAAGGAGGCGAGCTGGCGGCGACGCCACGCAAGCCCACCGCTAACGCGCTCGACGCCGCACGCCGGCCCCCTCGCGAATCGGCGCCTCGTCCGGTTGTCGCCGACGAGCGCATGCAGCTGGCGCCTCGATCGGTGGCTGACGAGCGTCCCGTCGCACCGAAGCCGCCACTTCTTGCCGACGTGTCGCCTGCTCCGAGTCAGACGGCGTCATCGTTAGGCGTCCCTCCCTCGCACGAGCCGCTCGACGTATCGCGCCTGGCGGGGCGTTGGGATGAGCTCGTGGCGCAGCTACGCAACGATGGCAAGCGCATGGTCGCGTCCGCGCTGGAGCACGCGCTGCCGGTCGCGGTAACCGCGTCGGGAGATGTCACCATCGAGCTCGACGCCGCGCACAGCTATCTCGCGCCGGCCGTGGAATCCAATCGCGCCGAGATCGTCGCCGCGCTGCGCCAGCGATTTCCGGACGCGCGCGCGATAAAGCTGCATCAGGATCCCGAGCGTGCCTCGGTGGCGCCGGCGCGCGTCACCGACGAGATGGTCCGCAAGGATCGATTGAACGCACTGCGTCGCCGCGACCCGATCCTCGGCGCCGCGATTGATGCGCTAGACCTGGATGTAGTGGAATAAAAGAGGGGCTAGGGTCTAGGCGGGTAAGGGGCTAGCAGCCCCCGCGACCTCGCTAGGCGCTAGCCCCCAGACCCAAGCCCCTCTCGCACAATGCGCGACTTCATGAAGATCCTGCAGCAAGCGCAGGAAATGCAGAAAAACTTCCAGAAGATCCAAGAGGATCTTCAGCAGATAACGGTTACCGGGACCGCGGGCGGCGGCTTGGTGAGCGCCGAAGTGAGCGGCACGGGGCAGATTCGTCGCGTGAAGCTCGATCCGTCCGTGATCAATCCGGCGGACCCGGAGATGCTCGAGGACCTGATCGTCGTCGCCCTCGCTGACGCGCAGAAAAAGGCACAGGATCAGGCGCAAGCTGAGATGGGCAAGCTCACGGGCGGGCTGAATCTTCCGTTCAAGCTGCCATTTGGGGGTTAGGGGCTAGGGGAATAGGGGCTAGGGTGATTGCGCGAAGTAGTTTTATGTCGCCGTGGGCCTATCTCTGACAGGCCTAACGGTCGCTTTGATCCCTAGCCCCTAGTCCCTAGCCCCTAGCTCCTTTGTCCGTCATTGAGGACCTCGCATCCGAGCTCGCGAAGCTGCCGGGTATTGGCCGCAAGACGGCGATGCGGCTTACGTATCACCTGCTCAAGCAACCCTCGGAGCAGAGCCGGCGGCTCGCGCAAGCGCTCGCCGCGTTGAGTGAACGCGTTCACCCGTGCGAGCAATGCTTCAACCTCACCGAAGCGGAATTGTGCGCGATCTGCAGCGACC
>DATEHJ010000603.1:0-21018 GCA_035279645.1 Gemmatimonadaceae bacterium | reverse complement strand
AGCGGGAACGCACGCATCGCGCGCTTTCCGCACTCAGGGTTCTCGCGCACGTCGGCGCCGGCGCCGCCATCGCGCGGGGGCTAGCCGGCGTCGGATGGTCCTTCGCGACGCGCGCATTCGTCGCCGTCGTGCTGGCGGTGGTGCTCGTCGCGCTCGTGGAAGGAATGGCGCGATCGATCGGCTATGGCCTCGGGACCCGGGCATTCGACAGACTCCATGGTTTTGTCAGCGTCACGACGCTGTTGCTGAGGCCGGTCGTCGTCCTCGGTGCGTCGCTCGAGCGCGCGCTGCAGCGTGTGCTCCCTGCCAGCGACGGGGCGGCAGAAGACGAGCACAGCGCCGAACGGTTTCGCGAGGTCGTGGCCGCGGAGGCGGATGTCTCGAGTGCCGAGGAGGCGTTGCTGCACGGCGTATTCTCGTTAGGCGATACCGAGGTGCGTGAAGTCATGGTGCCGCGCGTGGACATCGTCGGCATCGCCGCGACCGCGCCCTGGTCGGAAGTGCTCGACCGCGTGCGAAGCTCGGAGCACGCGCGTTTCCCGGTCTACGACGACACGCTGGACAACGTGATCGGCATCCTCTACGCGAAGGATCTGCTTGGCGACATCATCATCGAGTCGGAGCCGAAGGGGGGCTGGCTGCGGCTCGTCCGTGGAGCCGTCTTCATCCCGACCACGAAGACCATCGACGCCCAGCTTCGCGACTTCAAAGCGAGCCGCACGCACATCGCCATCGTCAGCGACGAATACGGCGGCACCGCGGGCTTGGTCACGATCGAGAACGTCCTCGAGGAGATCGTTGGCGAGATCCGCGACGAATACGACGTCGAGGAGCCGGACGTCGAGCGCGAAGGCGGCACGCGCTTCTGGATCGCCGGACGCCTGCCCGTCGACGAGCTGCGCGACGTCCTGGGAGTCGACTTCGGCATCGACGACGTCAGCACCGTCGGGGGACTCGTTTACGCCCTGTTCGGCCGAGTGCCGCGCGCTGGCGAAGCGCTGACCCGAGCCGGTGTGCGCGTCGTCGTGGAGCGCGTTAGGCGGAGACGCATCGAGCGCGTGTACTTCGAGCGGCGTCAGCCCGTGATGATCGACGGCGCGGGAAGCAACGGGGACGCTCGATGAACCTCGAACTGCTCGAGCGCCCGTACATCTTCCTCATCGCGCTGATCATCGTCGCCTGGCTCACCGCCGGCGCGATGGCGGTCCGGTCGGTGAGCCGCATCTGGCTCCGTCACTGGACTGAGCGGCGGCTGCGTGGCTCCGCCGCGGCGGTGACCTACCTCGAGCGCCCTCACCGTTTACTGATTGGCGCAAGCACCGGCGTCGCGCTCACACTCGTCTTGTCGGGCGTTATGCTCGGGCTCAAGCACTCCGGTTCGCAGCTGATCGCGGATGTCTCCCTCTTTGTCGCCTTGGTTGTTCTCGCGGGTCAGGTGCTCGCGCGCGCTGTTGCACGGCAGTGGCCAACGTACCTGGTACCTGTTGTCGTCCCGGTACTGCGTCTCGTGGAGCTCATCATGATGCCAATCGTGGGTCTTGGCCGGCGCGCCGCGGCGCCGTTCGAGCGGCGACGTGGCCGCGCCTCGGTGGACGTCGAGCGCGAAGCGCTGCAAGACCTGCTCCGCGAGGGAGAGCTCGAGGGGGTAGGGGAGCGAGAAGAGATCGCGATCATCAGCGGCGTCGTGGAATTTGGCGCGAAGCGCGTTCGCGACGTCATGACGGCCCGCGCCGATATCTTCGCGCTCGAAGACACCCTCGACGCACGGACATTGGCGCTGCGCATCGCGCAATCGAACTACAGCCGCGTCCCGGTCTATCATGGCTCGCTCGACGACGTGCGCGGAATGGTGCACGCGTTCGATGTGCTCAAGGCAGGGGCCGAGTCCGTGCCGCCGCTACGCCCTGTGGCTACGGCGACGCCGGACGCACCGTGCAACGAGCTACTGTTCCGAATGCTTCGCGAGCGGAAGCACATCGCGATCGTTCGCGACGCAAATGGGTCGACGTTCGGCCTCGTGTCGCTTGAAGATTTGCTCGAGGAGCTCGTGGGGGACATTCGCGACGAGCATGATGAGCCGGAGACGAGCCGCGCGTCAGGCGGCGTCACCGGCGGGGGCGGCGGTGGGGGCGGGGGCGGCGCACGAGGCACCACGTGACCGCAACGACCTCGCGGCAGGAACACCGTCATCTCGTCGCCGATTTCGACGCCGGCAAGAAGGCGGCGCTCGCCCGCGCGGTGAGCGTCGTCGAGAATCATCGGCCCGGGTTCGAGCAGCTTTTGGCAACTTTTCACGCGCGGCTCGGACGGGCGCGACGCATCGGCATCACCGGCCCGCCCGGCGCCGGCAAGAGCACGCTCACCACCTCGCTTGTCGCCGCGTACCGCTCCGCAGGGCTATCGGTCGGTGTGATCGCCGTGGATCCGACGTCTCCATTCACGGGTGGCGCGCTGCTCGGGGATCGCATTCGGATGGAGGCGGTGGCGCTCGATCCGGGCGTGTTCATTCGCTCGATGGCGACACGCGGCTCTCTCGGCGGACTTGCCGCGTCCACGCGCGAGGTCGCGGACGTGTTGGACGCTTTCGGCATTGAGCAAATTCTGATCGAAACCGTGGGCGTTGGACAGAGTGAGTTGGACATTGCCCGAACCGCCGACTCGAGCGTCGTCGTCCTCGTCCCCGAATCGGGAGACTCGATCCAGACGCTCAAGGCGGGGCTGATGGAGATCGCGGACATCTTCGTCGTCAACAAGGCGGACCGCCCGGGCGCCGATCGGCTGCGCCACGAGCTCGAGTTGATGCTCGGTTTGCGCGGCGGACATACGCTCAAGAACGTGCCGGCGCATCACGGCGTAGATCTGAGTCGACCGCTCACTCGCGACGAAAAGCTGGCCATGAATCCAGCGCGCGCCGCTCGTGAGGCCGCCGCCGGCGACAATGTGTCCTGGACACCTCCAGTACTGCGCACCGTTGCATCGGCCGGTGAGGGGGTCGGCGAATTAGTCGCGGCCATCGATCGGCACTTCGGTTATCTTGAGCGAAGCGGCGTATTGCGGGAGCGCCGCCGGGCGCGGCTGCGGGCGCGCGTCGTCGAGGTGGTGGAAGGCAAGGTCCGGCGTCGGCTGTGGAGCGACGACGCGACGAATCGTTGGCTCGACGGCCGCCTCGCGGAGCTCGAGAATGGCCGAACTAACCCATTCGTCGTCGCCGACGAGTTGCTCGAGCGAAGCGCGAATCTCTTGACGAAGACAGGGAGCGAGGCACGATGACGTCCACGCGAGATCTGCGGGGGAAGTCGAGCAGCGACGGCGAGTCTCGGCGCGAGCTCGAGCGTTTGCGCGCGGAAGTGGCCGAGTGGCGTCGTCGCTACGCCGACGGCGAGCTGCGCGACATCGGTTTCGTGAACTCGGAGCGTGAAGTCGATCCGCTCTATACGGCGATGGATGTGCCGTCGCAGACCGCCAGCGACATCAGCGTCCCGGGCGAATACCCATTCACGCGCGGCATTCATCCGACGGGCTATCGCGGCCGCCTGTGGACGATGCGGCAATTCGCCGGCTTCGGCAGCGCGCGCGATACGAACGAGCGCTTCAAGTTCCTGCTCCAGCACGGGCAAACAGGTCTCTCGACGGCGTTCGATTTCCCGACACTCATGGGCTACGACTCGGACCATCCACGGTCTGAGGGGGAAGTCGGGAAGACCGGCGTCGCGATCTCGAGCATGGCCGACATGGAAACGCTGTTCGACGGCATTCCCATGGACCAGGTCTCGACGTCGATGACCATCAATGGGCCGGCGATCATTCTGTGGGCGTTTTACATCGCGGCCGCGGAGAAACAGGGAGTTTCCTCGGAGAAACTGCGCGGCACCATCCAGAACGACATTTTGAAAGAGTACATGGCGCAGCACGCGTGGTGCTTCCCGATCGAGCCGGCGCTGCGTCTGATCGTTGATTGCTTCGAGTGGGGTGCCGAGCACGCGCCGCAATGGAATACGATTTCGATCTCGGGCTACCACATTCGAGAGGCCGGCTCAACGGCCGCGCAGGAGCTCGCGTTCACGCTCGCCGATGGCTTCACCTATGTGGAGCGTGGCATCGCCCGCGGCCTCGACGTCGATCAATTCGCGCCGAGGCTTTCGTTTTTCTGGGACATTCACAACGACTTCTTCGAGGAGATCGCCAAGCTCCGCGCCGCCCGCCGCATCTGGGCGCGCCACATGAAGGAACGCTACGGCGCGCGTAATCCGCGCTCGTGGATGATGCGCTTTCATTCGCAGACGGCGGGGGTGACGCTCACGGCGCAGCAGCCGATGAACAACGTCGTGCGCGTGGCGTACCAGGCGCTCGCCGCGGTGCTCGGCGGTACCCAATCGCTGCACACGAACTCGATGGACGAAACGCTCGCCTTACCGACGGAGCAAGCTGTCCAGGTCGCGCTCCGCACCCAGCAACTGCTGGCGTTCGAGACGGGCGTGCCTAACGTGATCGATCCACTCGGCGGCTCCTACTATGTTGAGACGCTCACGAACCAGCTGGAGGAAGAAGCCGAGTCGCTGTTCACCGAGATCGAGCGCATCGGCGGCGTGGTGCGAGGACTGGAGCAAGGCTGGTTCCAACGCAAGATCGCCGAATCCGCGGCGCGCCAGCAGTGGGAGATCGAGCAGCATCGTCGCGTGATCGTCGGCGTGAACGAGTTCGTTACCACGGAGCCCGAGCTGACTATTCCCTTGCTCCGAGTCGGCGAGGATGCCGACCGCTCGCAGCGTGAGCGCCTCGGGAAGCTGCGAAAGAACCGCGATGAGGCCAGGTGTCGTCAGGCACTCGACGCGTTGCGCACCGCGGCGCGTGGCAAGGAAAACACCATGCCGTTCATTCTCGAGTGCGCGAGGCAGTATTGCACGCTGTACGAGATTCGCGCCGCGCTCGAGAGCGTGTTCGGCGCGTACCGCGAGCCGGTCTTCTTCTGAGCGAACGGAAAGGCGAGTGGTGGACGCAGTACTTCGACGAGGAGTACCTGCGCGAGTACGAACCGCTGTTCGACCTCGAGCGTGATCGCCGCGAGGTTGCGCGCATGATCGACGTGCTTGGTCTGCCCACCGGCGCGCGCCTGCTCGACGCCGCGTGCGGCCAGGGCCGGCACTCGCATCTCCTCGCCGAGGCGGGGTTTCACGTTGACGGAGTGGATCTCTCGCCGACACTTCTCGCGCGGGCGCGTGCCCGCGGCACGGGTCCAACGCTGGAGTACCATCGCATCGACATGCGTCAGCTGCCACCGAGCTGGACGAACCGCTTCGACGGCGTGCTGAATCTCTTCACGTCGTTTGGTTTCTTCGTCGATCCCGCTGACGATCAGCGCGTGCTCGGGGAGTTTGGCCGCGTTTTGAAGCCGGGTGCGGTTCTTCTCTGGCACGGAGGAAGTCGCGATGGAGTCATGGCGCGTTTTCTCGAGCGCGACTGGTGGGAGACGTCCGATGGAACACTACACGTGCAGGAGCGCCGCTTTGACCCGCTTTCCGGCATTCTTACGGTGGAATCGCGCTGGCAGGGTCCAAAAACGGCCGGTGCTCGCGAGCATCGAATTCGTCTCTACACGCCGACCCGCCTCGCTGAGCTCTGTGCGGAGGCGGGCCTCATCGTAGAGGCCGCGTATGACAGCTGGCGGGACCGGCCGCTGACGCGTCTTTCGAGCGAAATGCTGCTCGTCGCGCGCAAGGAGAGCGAAGCGCACACGTTGCCCGCGCGCAAGCCGCGCCGCTAGCTTTCCCGCGCCAACGCTCGCCGCCCTACGCTTCACGCTCTACGCCGCCCAATGCGACCAATTCGCGTACTCGTTGCCAAACCAGGTCTCGACGGACACGACCGGGGCGCGAAAGTCGTGGCCGCCGCGTTGCGCGACGCGGGCATGGAAGTGATCTACACCGGGCTGCACCAGACGCCGGAGATGATCGCCAACGCGGCGATCCAGGAGGACGTTGACGTCGTTGGACTCTCGGTGTTGAGCGGCGCGCACATGACGCTTTTTCCGCGCGTTCGCGAGTTGCTCGGCGAGCAGGGTCGTGATGATATCCTGATCACCGGCGGCGGTATCATCCCGCGCGAGGACATGGAGCAGCTGCACGAGAAGGGAATCGGGAAACTCTTCGGTCCCGGCACGCGAACCAGTGATCTCGTCGACTACATTCGCGGCTGGTTTGCGGAGCGGCAGCGTCAGGAAGCGTGACAGGCACGGCGGGCAGGGGAGCACGTAAAGTCGAGGGCGGACACTCGCGGTTGCGCGAGCTTGTCGGCGCCGTGCGTGAGCTCGAGGAGCGATTGCGCCAAGGTGGCGGCGCCGATCGCATCGCGAAACAGCACAAGCAGGGTAAGCTCACGGCGCGCGAACGCATCACAGGCCTGTGCGACCCCGGCTCGCGTTTTCTCGAGATCGGGCTTTTGGTCGCATACGACGAGTACGAGGGCCAAGCCCCCGCGGCGGGCGTCGTGACCGGCATCGGCATCGTCGAGGGACGCAGCGTCGTGATCATCGCCAATGACGCGACCGTCAAGGCCGGATCCTGGTGGCCCGAGACGATCAAGAAAATGCTGCGAGCGCAGGAGGTCGCGATGCGCTGCCGCATTCCGATTCTGTATCTCGTCGACTCGGCCGGGGTGAACCTGCCGTATCAGGGTGGCGTGTTCCCGGGGCAGTACGGCGCGGCGCGGTTGTTCTACTACAACTCGATCATGCGACGGTATCTGCGCATTCCACAGATCGCCGCGGTGATGGGACCGTGCATCGCCGGCGGCGCCTACCTGCCGGCGCTCTCGGATCTCATCGTGATGGTGAAAGGCACGTCCTTCATGGGCCTCGGCGGGCCGAACCTCGTGAAGGGCGCCACTGGCCAGACGATCGACGCCGAAACGCTCGGTGGCGCGGAGACGCACACCGAGACGAGTGGCGTCGCGCACTATGCGGTGGACGACGACCGGGCTTGCCTAACGAAAGTGCGCGAGCTGGTCGCGATGTTGCCCCCGCAGCGGTCCCTCGGCGCTGCGGCTAACGGCGAGCCAGACGCCGAGCACCTTTATGACGTGTTGCCCTCCGACCATCGCATGTCGTACGACATGCACGAGGTCGTGCGCGCCCTGGTCGACGACGGCGCCATCGACGAATTCCAACCGCGGCTCGCGAAGGAAGTCATCTGCGGGGACGTCCGCATTCGCGGCATCGGAGTCGGTCTCATCGCGAATCAGCGTGGTCTCATCAAGGGGCGACCAGGGGAGAAACCGCGCTTCGGCGGTATTCTGTACGCCGAGAGCGCCGAGAAGGTCGCGTTCTTCATCGAGCGCTGCGATCGTCAGCGCATTCCGATTCTCTTCGTGCAAGACGTGTCCGGTTTCATGGTCGGACCTGAGGCCGAGCACGAAGGAATCATCCGCGCCGGCGCTCGCTTTGTGGAAGCCATGGCCACCGCACGCGTCCCGAAGCTGGTCCTTACCGTGAATCATGCTTCGGGCGCGGGATACTATGCGATGGCCGGCCAAGGCTTCGATCCCGATTTCATCTTCAGCTGGCCGACCGGGAGAATGGGCGTCATGGAGGGCGAATCGGCGATTCAAGCGGTGCACGGTCCGGCGATCGAAGAGGCCAAACGACGCGGGAAGACTCTCGACGCCGACGTGACCGAGGCGGTCGAGGAGATGCGAGCGGACTACGAGCACCAGCTCGATGCTCGTTATGCGGGCGCGCGCGGTTTCATCGACGCGATTGTCGCGCCAGACGAGACCCGGGAGATCCTCGCGATGGCACTCGCCGCCGCACTGCAGAATCCCGGGCCGCACCTCGGGGCGTTTGTCCTGCCCGCGCAACTGGACGCGGTATGAGCGCAAAGCGCACGAAGGACATCATCCGGGTCGCCGCAGGCCAGGGATTCTGGGGCGATTGGCTCGAGGCGCCGCGCCGGCAGGTCGAGGGCGGCGACATCGATTACCTCATGCTTGACTATCTGGCCGAGGTAACGATGTCGATCCTGCAAAAGCAGAAGGAGCGCGACCCGAAGATGGGCTACGCGCGCGATTTCGTTGGCGCCATCGAGAGCATCCTTCCCGCGATCGCTAAGCGCGGTGTGCGCGTGATCGCCAATGCAGGCGGTGTGAATCCGCCGGCGTGCGCGGAAGCAATCCGCGGCGTCGCCGAGCGCGGAGGCGCGCGCGGCCAGGTCCGCGTTGGCGTCGTGACGGGCGACGATCTCCTCCCTCGCCTCGACGAGCTCCTCGCCGCCGGACACGAGTTGCGCAACATGGATACCGGTGAGCCGCTCTCGATCGTTCGTGATCGTGTGCTCTCGGCAAACGCGTATATCGGTTCCGTCCCAATTGTCGAGGCGCTCGACCGCGGCGCGAACGTCGTGATCACCGGGCGATCCACCGACACTGCCCTCACGATGGCCCCGATTCGCTACGAGTTCGGCTGGGGCGCTGAAGACTCGGACAAACTCGCGGCAGGCATCATCGCGGGACACATCATCGAGTGCGGCGCGCAGTGCTCCGGGGGCAATTGTTTGTACGATTGGCGGAACATTCCCGATCTCGCTGACGTCGGCTATCCGATCGTCGAAGCCAGGGCCGATGGGACTTTCGATATTGTGAAGCATCCCAAGACGGGCGGGAGGATCTCGGTGCAGTCGGTCACCGAACAGCTGGTGTACGAGATGGGAGATCCGCATTCATACATCACGCCCGATGTAATCGCCGATTTCACGTCGATCCAGCTCGATGCCGCGGGAACGGATCGCGTACACGTTCATGGCATCAGGGGTCGTCCGGCAACGGACAAGCTCAAGGTTTCTGTTGCCTATCGAGCCGGTTTCAAGGCGGTCGGCACACTGGTGTACGCCTGGCCCGATGCACTGGACAAAGCTCAGAAGGCAGATGAAGTGCTGCGCGCGCGCCTTGCGCATCTCGGTCTCGAGTTCGAGCAATTGCTAACGGAGTTCGTCGGCGTCTCGGCGACGCACGGTCCTCTGGCTGGCGAGTTCCACGAGGCGCCCGAGGTTCAGCTGCGAGTCGGCGTCCGTTCGCCAGATCGTGCGACGGTCGAACGCTTCACCCGCGAGCTCGCGCCACTCGTCCTCAACGGGCCGCCGAGTGTGACCGGGTTCGCTGGCGGACGGCCGAAGGTCGAGGAGATCGTCGCCTATTGGCCGGCCCTGATCGATAAGGGCGTCGTGCAAACGCAGGTCGAGGTCTCCTGATGCGAGTTCAGCTCGTCGACATCGCGCACGCCCGGTCCGGTGACAAGGGGGACACCGCCAACGTCGGACTCATCGCGCTCCGGCCGGAGTGGTTTCAATTCCTCGAGAAGTACGTCACGCGGGAACGCGTGCGTCAGCACTTTCGCGGCGTCATCACCGGCGACGTCGAGCGATATGAACTTCCGAATCTCAAGGCGCTGAATTTCCTCTTGCACGGCGCGCTCGACGGCGGCGGAACGCTCTCGCTCAAGACCGACGCGCAGGGGAAGGTGTTCTCCACCGCGCTGCTGCGCATGGTGCTCGACGTGCCGGACGTCGAGGCCAAGCGCTACGAATTGCCTGCGGCACGCCAATGAGCGGCCTCACGCAGGCCAAGCTCGGCCTCGCGGTCGCGGGGCTCATACTGTGGGGCTATGGCGCACGCGTCGACGTCAGTTGGCTGCGCTGGGTGGGAATAGGCTTCCTCGCCGCGGCAGCGATACTGCGCTTCGTTGGACCGCGATCATCGCGGAGGGGAAGTACCCGTTAGGCACCCATCGCGCGGCGCTCGCCTGACGATCGCCCGTGACGCGCCAACAGTGAACGGAAACGGGTCGCCAGAGCGGTGTATCCCATGTCGTCCGCACGTGCCGAGAACCGCCGCACGAAGTCCCACACGTCCGCGCCGGCTGCGATGAGTGATGGCGCGCACTCGGCCGCCAGCCATGCGGCGCATCGAGCGTCGCGCGGCTCCGTGTGTGCGAGCGCGGTGCGGAAGCGTTGTTCGGCCTCGTCGCGCCGGCCCAACTCCAGCGCGACACGTACGCTGAGCGCCTCCACGAGCTCGCGGTTCTGGAACCACCAGTCGAACCGCTCGCCGACCATCGTCTCCGCGTTGCGCGCCGCGGTGTAAGCGTAGTCGCGACGATTCAAGTCCAGCCCCGCCAAGCCGGCTCCGGCGAGCGCACCGATTTCCATGTCGAGCTGGCCGAGGCGGCGCGCGCTCGACGCAGCCTCCTCGTACAGCTCGAGTGCGCGCGTCGGGTCGCCGCTCTCGCGCGCGAGGTGACCCATGTTGTACACGGTCGCAACACGGTGCAGCTCGTTCTTGAGCTTGATGAACAACTTCCGCGCTTCGTCGAAACGCTGCCGCGCCTCGTCGAAGCGACCGCTCCACATGAAGAGCACGCCGAGGTTGAGCGCCGCCACGCCGGCCCAGTCGGGAGCACCGGCCTGTAAGCCCAATTCCACGGCGCTACGAAATGCCTCGATCGCCGCCGCCGTGTTTCCAACTTTCGAATAGCTGACGCCGATGGTGATCTGGCAGCGCACGTATCCGTGTCGATCATCCATCTCGCTGCAGATCTCCTGCGCGCGACGATAGAACACGATCGCTTCTTCGGATCCAGCTTCGAACAGCGTCCAACCTACGCGCATGAGTGCGTGCGCGTGCAACAGCCGCTCGCCAATGCGCTCCGCCATGTCGGCGCTTTCGCGCGCGAGCCGTTGCGCAGTGACCGGGTCACCGAGGCTGCCGTATGTCGTCGAGAGCATCGTGAGCAGCGAGACGCGCTCCTTTTCCAGACCCATTTCTTCCGCTCGTCGCAGGAGCGCCTGGTACGCCTCGAGGGTCTGCGTCAGCGGCTTGCCGAGGAAGGCCTGCACGCGCTCGTAGAGGATCAGCAGCGGGAGTTTCTCCTGCGGCGTCACCTCGTCTTGGACGCTGTTCAGCGCCGACTTGCACAACTCCACCGCCTCGGCGTAGCGGCCGGACACCTCGGCAACCTTCGCGGCGCCAAGGAACGCTTCGAGTCGCTCCATCGGCGTCGCCGCGTGGCGCTGCGCCATTGTGAAAAACGCCGCCGCTTCGTCGTGCGCGTAGACGGTCGTGGCGCTCTCACCGGCCTGCATTGCATAACGATACGCCTTGTCGCTCACGCCAGCTTGATCGAAGTGGCCGGCCAGTTCGGCGATCGCGTTCGAGCTACGCTTCTCGAGAGCCTCGCCCACCGAGTGGTGGATGCGCTTGAGGCGGCGCGGGTTCGCGGTGTTCTTGATCGCGTCGAGCAGCAGCGTGTGCGTAAACGTGTACGAGTCCGCGTCCGATCGCGACGGCTCGAGCACCGCGGCGGCGACGGCTTCGTCGATCACGTCCAACAACTCGTCCTCGCTTCCGGCGCCGGCGGCGAGCGCCAGGTCGATGTCGAAGACGCGACCAATCACCGCAGCGGTCGTGAGAATGTTTCGGGTGCGTTCGGACAGGCGGTCGAGACGCCGCGCCATCAGATCGCTCACCGCAACGGGGAGACGCAGCTCTGACGTCTGCTTCCAGATCCAGCGCTCGCCCTCGTAGCGGATCTCGCCCTCCTCGACCAGGGCGCGCAGCACCTGCACGACGAGGAAAGGGTTTCCTTCGGTGTGCCGATAGAGCACAGGGAGGAGCTCGCGACCCAGTTCCTGACCGCGAGAGGCCGCCGCCAGCCACTGCTCGAGCTCCGCGCGGTTCAGGCGCGGCAGCGAGATCTCGCTGAATCGCTCGTCGCGCGAGAGCCGGCGGCGGCGATCCATCACGTCCTTGCTCTTGTCCTCGGCGCGAATCGTGAGGCAGATGAGGATGTGGTCCTGATCGAGTTGTGGGACGAGGTGCTCGAGCGTGTCCCACGTCGCCGAGTCCGCCCACTGCATATCGTCGAGGACGAGCACGAGAGGACACGTCGCCGCGGCGAGTCGAACGTATTCGACAATTTCCTCGTACAGGGCGTACTTACTACCGACGCTCTCGGGCCGCGGCTCGCTCCCGTCGGAGAGCGCAGGAACGAGGCGCGGCAGCTCGCGCCAAACCCGGCCGGGCGCGTTCACGCGTTGCTTGATCGACGACAGAATCTCGGCCCACGGTCCGTACGGAGGCTTCACGTCCGCCTCGAGGGCGCGTCCCATAACGAGTGAGCCGCCGCGCAAGCGCACTTCGGGGAGAAGCTGCCGCAATAACGTCGACTTGCCGACGCCGGCCTCGCCGACCACAGCGACGACGCGCGGCTCGCCACGGAACGAGGTGTCGAGCATACGCACGAGACGTTTCAGCTCCTCGACGCGGCCCACGAACCGGTTGAGGTTCAGTTGTGGCTGTGATGCCTCGGTCGCGGTGCCGGCAAGAGCAACCGCGTTTCGTCCGGCGCGCTTCGCTTCGTACAGCGCGCGGTCGGCGGCCGCGAAGACTGCCTCGACGTGATCGGCATGCTCCGCCGTCGCGACACCGATCGAGAGGGTCACCGAGACCGTTTCGCTCGGCGAGCCGCGAAGCGAAATGCGTTCGCGTTCGACGGCCGTGCGCAACCGATCGGCGACCTCGCGCGCGGTATCCATCGTCGTGCGCGGAAGCAGAACAACGAACTCGTCACCCGCATAACGACCAATCACGTCACCGCCGCGGACGCCTCGCTTGAGGAGCCCGACCACGGCTTTGAGGACGTCGTCGCCCTGAAGGTGTCCGTACGTATCGTTGACGAGCTTGAAGTGGTCGACGTCGATGACCAGCAGCGCCGACGCCGGATCATTGGCCCGTCGACGGAGGAGCGTCGTGTTCGCGGCGTCCAGGAACGCGCGTCGCACGAGAACGCCGGTGAGATCGTCCTGTTCCCCCGCTGGAACTTCCGACGGCGCATTCGGCGCCTGCTCGACCGGCGTTGTGGGATCGGCAAGTCCGCGACGCGGCGGGCCGAGACGCCCCATGATCGTCTCGAACAGCGGGAACAGTTCCGGATCGAACTGATGGCCGACGTCGCTTCTCATCATGTCCAAGGCTTGGTCATGCGACACAGCCTTTTTGTAGCTGCGCTCCGAGGTGAGGGCGTCGTACACATCGGCGACGCAGAGAATGCGCGCGGTGCGGGGAATCTCCTCACCTTTGAGTCCGTGCGGATAGCCGGCGCCGTCCCAGCGCTCGTGGTGCGATTCCACGATCGGCCGCACGTCCCAGGGGAAGTCGATGTCGGCGAGCATCTCGACGCCCCACACCGGGTGCTTCTTGATCATCACCCACTCTTCAGCCGTCAGGCGACCCGGCTTGTTGAGGATCTCCGGCGGAATCATCAGCTTGCCGACGTCGTGGAGCAGCGCGCCGATGCGGAACCAGAAGAGCGATTTCTGATCGAGCCCTGCTTCCGCGGCGAGCGCGCACGCCAGGTCCGCGACGCGTTCGCAGTGACCCTGAGTGTAGTGATCCTTCGATTCGATCGACTCGCCCCAGCGCCTGACGACATCGAGAAAGTCACTCTCCAGCCGAGTTGTTTGCCGATCGATGTCGGCGAGGTCGGGTCGGGCGTGTAGCTGAGTAAAAAGACGGTGCGCCCGATTTAGACTCTGCAGCGTATCCCGGTTGCGCCCCTGCAGTCGGTAGAGCTCCGCGAGCTCGCGCGCGATTTCCGCCGAGAGAAGGAGATCCTGCCGCGTATCGGCGAGATCGACCGCAGCGCGGAACGCCTCCTCCGCGGCGCTGAAGTCGCCGGTCTCTCGGAAAATGACGCCATAGCACTTCTGGACTTCGCCGATCGCCTCGGTGTGCTGCGTCTCTTCGGCGATGACGAGCGCGCGATCGCACGCCTGACGGGCCTTCGCGAACTCTTTCCGTGCGATCCACAGGATCGCGAAGTTCACCTCGAGAATGACGCGAACGCTGACGTCGCCGATCTGTTGGCTGAGGGGGATTGCTTCCTCGTACGCGCGCTCCGCCGTCTCCCAGCGTTCCATGCGCGTGTAGAGCATCCCGAGATTGTTCAGCGTTATGCAGATGTACTTCGTGAGGCCGAGCGCTCGATAGTCGGCCAGGCTCGCCTCGTAGTGCCAGAGCGCTTGCTCGAGCTCACCGCGGATGTTGGCGATGACGCCGAGGTTCTGGGAGGTCATCGCCGCGAGCTTCGCTTCGCCGGCGCGCCGCGCGCTCTCGCGCGCCTTGAGATAGAGTCGCTCGGCCTCGTCGAGCCGGCCCATCTTGTAGTTTAGCAAACCTTGAACGTTCACCGCGTGCCCGACCGCGGCCTCGTCCCCGAGCGCCTCGGCGACCGCGAGCGCGGCCTCGAGACAATCGAACGCCGCATCCAGATTGAGCTCGACGCCATGCGTGATGCCGATCCACCGGAGCAACGACGCCGCGATCGGGGCCTCCTCCGGAGAGCGCAGCTGCGACAGCGCCTGCTCGTACAGGCTACGCGCTTCCTGCGTGCGGCCCTGCCGCTCGGCCAGCTGCGCGCGATCGATGAGCGCCGCCGTCGACGTCGCCGCTCCGAGCAGCCGCGATTGAAGCGGGTGCTCGAGCGTATCCGACAGCGGCTTGGGGGTCTCGCTCATGCGATCTCCCGTTGCTCCGACGACATGGTTTGTCGAGGCAACGTCACCTACTGGTGGGATATGATGGGGACTACGCCAGGCGCGAACGTGGCAGGGGCAAGGTGCAGCGGGGCATTCGACTTATGACGCCCGGGAGGACGGAAAGGTCATCGGGCCAGCCGAGAGATTCCCGACTGGCCCGATGGGTTCTGCAATCGTCAGGGTCAGACTTATCCGACCGCGATGATGTAACCTGAAAGAGAGTTGGTCGTTGGCAGGTCGGTCGCCGCCGAATGGGAGCCCTCGTAAGACCATTCACTCGAGGGTTGCGTGCTCGCGCTCATCACTGCGAAGAGCGCTGCGCACATCAGCAGCCGGACCAGCACCGGCATGATTACTCGGGACATGTGGATCGAGCCTCCGTCGGGTTCGATAAAAGGGTTTGTGAGTGAGAGATGTCGTTTTGCGGAGGCTCAGTACCCAACTAGGTAGCCGGCGAACGACATGACGGAGGCACAATCCGAACTGGACCACGCGTCGCAGACCTCACCAGCGCCAACGAGATAGCCGCTGAAGTGCTTGAGGCGGCGCGACACACGATTGTTCGGCAAATCCGTGTACGACCCGAGCGACGAATCGCTCGCGCTCTCGTCCACCCACTCACCATCCGACGGACGCTGCCAGAAGATCGGATAGGTGTAGCTGGTGTCGATGTTCCAGTAATCCTTCATGCTGATCTTGACGTAGCGCGAAGGATCACTCGTGGGAACGAAGCGAAGCGCGGGCTGAAAGTCGATGAAGGCGTGACCGAGCTGCGAGTTCCACGTTGCATGGATCGTGATCGGCGTCGTCAGCGGGCTGCACGGCGCGTCCCACATGCCCTCGCCGTAACCCGACGTCGCCGGGTCGCAGATCGAGTTCGCGGGGAAGGTTACCGTGTGGTCGCCGGCGCGAATCTGCTGCCACCGCGTCGGATCGACGACGAAGTCCCTGGTCCAAACCGAGTCAGTCTTGTTGTGTCGGCCGCGACCATCGCGGCTCACACCGCCGTTGTCGAGCAGCCACTGCTCATAGCTCCCGAACGACAGTCGGGGGCGCGCGGCAGGGGGTGGGGCGGTCGCTGTGTCGGAACAGGCCGCGACGAGAACAATCGCGGCGAGCGCCGTACTCCAACGTACCAGCATCGATACGCGCATAATTGCCTTTGACCTCAGAAAAAGTGAGCTGCCGTTCTTGGATGTTGGCGGTAGGTCAGCTCGGGAACCGCCCTATTGAACACGGTAAAAGTGCACCAAACAGTCGTTCTTTCCAGTGACGGCCCTCACACCAGGCGCTGAGAATATGCTCAACTGTACATATTCTTGTCACTCGTGCGGTTTAGAACTGTCTAACTATTGCACATCACGTCCGCATGCCGCACGTTAGGCGCTACTCAAGGCAAGCGCTGTTCCGCGCGGTTGCGTCGTGATTCGATCAGGCGACGCGACCGAGATCGATCGGATCAATCGGACAGCATCACCGAACTCGCCTGCCTTGACCCGGTGGCCGAACGCTTTCGCGGGACCGCTCCGTCAGAGCGCCCTCGCGATCTGCACGACCATGCCGCGTATTGCGAGTCCGGGCCACAATGGCTCAGGCGCCCGGCGCGATCGCCCTACTTTGCGCGTTCGCTATTTTTCAGGCCTCCATGCGCAATCCACACGTTCCAGAGCTGCTTTCGCCCGCTGGGTCCCTGGACGCGGTTCGCGCCGCCGTCGCCAACGGCGCCGACGCGGTGTACCTCGGCGCCCAACGTTTCAATGCGCGCGATGAAGGAGCGCAGCTCACACTCGAGGAGCTAGCCGAGGCGTGCCGGGTCGCGCACGGACGCGGCCGCCGTGTCTATCTCACGTTCAATGTGCTGGTCAAACCACACGAGCTCGTGGAGGCAATGGCGTTTCTCGGCGAGGCCATCGACCGTGGAATCGACGCGGCGATCGTGCAGGACCTCGGGCTGATCAACCTCATTCGCGTGCTGTATCCTGACCTCGAGATTCATGGGTCCACCCAGATGACGGTGCACGATGCGTCGGGGGCCGCGGTGCTCGAGGAGCTGGGAGTTACGCGCGTCGTCATGGCGCGCGAGAACACGCTCGAAGACCTCGCGACAATTCGAGCGCGCGTCCCGAATCTCGGAATCGAGACGTTCATCCATGGCGCACTCTGCATCTCGTACTCGGGGCAGTGCTTCATGTCGGGCATGATCTCCGAGCGGAGCGCGAATCGGGGATCGTGCGCGCAGTCGTGCCGCAAGGATTACGTCCTCAAGGACGTGGAGACTGACGCCGAGCTCGATCGTGGCTACCTGATCTCGACGAAGGACCTCGCCGCATACGAGCACCTGCCGGCGATCGCGGAGCTGGGAATCGTCTGTCTCAAGATCGAGGGCCGGAAGAAGCGTCCGGAATACGTCGCGACAGTCACGAGCGCGTACAGGAATTTCCTGGATCGGTTGGGGCAGGGCGACGCGTCGCCGCCGAGTCCCGCGGAAGTGGAGCCGCTCGTCCAGATCTATAGTCGTGGCTTCACGGGCGGCATGTTCGGCGGTCGCGACGGGCGTGAGTATGTGACGCGCACGCAGCCCGATAATCGCGGGATCGTCATTGGCGAGGTCGCGGGATACGAGCGGGGCGAATTGCTCGTCGACACCGACGTGCTGATCGAGGTGGGCGACGGGGTCGCGTTCGAGGCGCCGGATTCCGTTGGCGGGCCAACTGTTGGATTTTCGGTGACTGCCGTTAGGCGAGTCGAAAGCCGAACGCGTTACCGTCAGGCGCTCCGCACGAAGACACGCGTGTCGGCCGGCTGGCGGGTCGTTCGAACGTCACAGGCGAATCTGCTCGCGAGATCGCGTGCGAGTTTTGCCGCGATAGGCGAGGGCCCACCCAAGAAGGTTCGATTGGACGTGCGCGTTTTTGGTTCGGTTGGCTCGCACCTCAAAGCGCTATTTTCAAGTGGAGGGGCCACGGTCGAGGTGCGCAGCGAAACGCAGCTCGTGCCCGCGTCCAAGCGCGCGCTCAACCGCGCGATGCTTCGCGAACAATTCGCCCGATTCGGCGAAACACCGTTCGCGCTCGCCGAAATCGACGATCGCGCGCTCGACGTGGGGCTCTTTCTGCCCGTGCGCGAGTTGAATCACATGCGGCAGGCCGCGATTGAGCAACTGACGTCCGGTCGTCACTGGGCGCTCGAGACAGCTCATGCTGAGCGGGCCGAACGCATCGAGCGCGCCGTTTCGACGGTCGCCGTCGGCAGTGGAGCGCCGTCCGACGATGGATTCATCCTCGCGGCTCAGGTCTATCGCGTCGAGGACGCCGAGGAGGCCGCGAACGCGGGAGCAACCGAGATCACCATTGATCCGTTCCTCCGGCACCCAGCGCCACCGCTGACTCGCGTCCGGGCCCTCGCCGAATCGTTAGGCACGTGCGGCGTCACGCTTCGGCTCCGCACGCCGACGATCGTACGCCCCGAAGAGCGCCGCGGCATCACGAAGTGGCTCGACAGCGGCCTGCCGTTGCTCAGCGGGCACCTCGGCCTCGTCGCCGAGTTCGCGCGCGTGGGCCGCGACGTCGTCGCCGATTACGCGGTGAACGTGATGAACCAGCACAGCGCCGCCCAACTCTTCCGACTCGGCGCGAAGCGCGTCGTACTCTCGGTCGAGCTCACCGCCGACGAGATGAGTGCCGTCGTTGCACCCTGGAAGGGTGAGGGTTTCGACGTGTTCCTCTACGGCCGGCCCGAAGGCATGACCCTCGAACACTGCGTTCTCTCGGCCGCTTTCGATCGTGAGCCAACGACGTGCCGCGACCTCTGCGTGAAGAAGCACACGAACGTCACGCTCACCGACCCTGCCGGCTACGACTTCGCCGTCGCCACCGACTCCGCATGTCGCAATCGCTTGCTGCACTCGCGCCCGGTGGAAGGTTCGGAGTATCTCGCGCGTCTCTGGCGCGCCGGCATCCGCGGGTATCAAATGGTGTTCAACGTGCCAGGTGAGCCGATTGGTCAGGTCGTCTCCGGCTATCGACAGATGCTCGAGCGCCTCACGACGGGTCGGGTGGTCGAGAACACCGAGACGGATGAGATTCGCTCCGCGCTGAAGGGTGCGTTCACGCGAGGCCACTTCGCCCGGGCCGTATGATCGTGCGGGCATTCGATGCGATGGGACGCTGGACGGTTGCGGACGCCCGCGCCTTCGTGTCGAATCTGGGCGCATGAGCCAGTCTGCTTCGCTCGACGATGCGCGCGACGCGCTGCGCCAGCACTTCGGCTATTCGGATTTCCGACCTGGCCAGTCGCAGGCGGTAGAATCCGTTTTACAGGGTAATGATACGCTCGTCGTGCTGCCCACTGGCGGCGGCAAATCCATTTGCTATCAGGTGCCGGCGTTGATGATGCCGCATTTGACCGTCGTGATCTCGCCACTGATCTCGCTCATGAAGGATCAGGTGGATGCGCTCGCGCGGCGCGGGCTGCCGGCAACATTCGTGAACAGCTCACTCACGTCGTCGCAGGTCTCCGATCGGCTTGCGCGCGCTCAGAGAGGCGAGTTCAAGCTGCTCTACGTTGCGCCGGAACGGTTCGACGTCGGCAGCACCGCCGAGCGACTCAAAGGCACGGGTGTGTCCCTGTTGGCGATCGACGAAGCGCACTGTATTAGCGAGTGGGGCCACGATTTTCGGCCCAGCTATCTGCGCATCGCCAAGGTGCGGGAACGGCTCGGCTGGCCGCCTGTCGTCGCTCTTACGGCAACGGCGACGCCACACGTGCGGACCGACATCGTCAAGCAACTGCAACTCGAGCGGCCGAAGACCATCATCACCGGGTTCGACCGCCGTAACCTGCGCTATCATGTCGTGTCGTCGCGAACGGAACAGGACAAGGATGCGGCCGTCGTCGGCATCCTTCGTCAGACTCCCGGCCTGGCGGTCGTCTACGCGTCGACGCGTCGCACCGTCGAGCGAATTACGAATGTGCTAAACGACGCGCGAATCGCGGCCGTCGCCTATCACGCCGGTCTGGACGACGCGCACCGTCGCGAGGTGCAGGATGCGTTCATGAAGGAGCGAGTGCGCGTCATCGTCGCGACGAACGCCTTCGGCATGGGGATTGACAAGCCCAACGTGCGACTCGTCGTGCACTACGCCATGCCGGGCACGATCGAGGCGTACTATCAGGAAGCGGGGCGCGCGGGCCGTGATGGCGAGTCGGCTCATTGCTTCCTCCTCCACTCGTTTCAGGATCGCTTCACCCACGAGTTCTTTATCAAGGGCTCGTATCCGGAGCGTGAGGTCGTTGAAGACGTGTACAAGGAGTTGCGCCGCGCGTCGTCGACCACCGGAGGCGTCGAGCTCACCGCCGAAAACATCGCCGCGAGCATTCGCGGCAAGGTCAATGTGCGTGAGGTGGAGGGGGCGCTACGGATCCTCGGCGGCGCCAAAGCATACCGTCGCCAGCCCGATAGCAGCTCGCGCGCGCACGTTCGCCTCCTGGCCACGCCGGCACGCATCAAGCGTGAGCTCGGCGGCGAAGGAGATTCCCTAGAGCTCGGCCTTCTGCGCGCGATGTGGCGCGTCGCCGGAGCGGCGCTCGAAGAAGGCGCCAGCATCAACCTCGACGGCTTGCCGCCGGGCTTCGGCGGGAGCGGCGTCTCAACACTCCTCGACGCACTGCAGGGTCGTCAATTCATCGAGTGGAAGCGGCTCGGCGGGGGAAGCTACGTGGACCAGCCGGCGCGGCCACTCGCTCAGTTCGAGATCGATTGGGCAACCCTCGATCGTCGTCGACGCGCCGAGCTCGCGAAGCTCGATGCAATGCAACAGTACGCGTATCTCAAGGCGTGCCGGCGTGGCTTTGTCCTTCGTTACTTCGGCGATCCGGCGGCTCGCGCGCAATGTGCTGGCTGCGACAATTGTCTCGGGACTCACGTCGACGTCTCGAAGACGAAGAACTCATCTCGCCAGCGAAAGGGACGAGAAACGAAGCGGTCGGCAATCCCGGCGGGAGACGACCTCGTCGTCGATTCGGCTGACGGCGCGCTTCTCGATCGGCTACGCGCGCTTCGTCGCACGATCTCGAAGGAACAACAAGTGCCCGCTTACGTAGTCTTTTCCGATCGCACACTCGCCGAGATGGCCGTGCGGCGACCGCGAACAACCACGGCTCTTGCGGAGATTCGTGGCGTAGGACCGACAAAGCTCGAGCGCTACGGCGAGCGCTTCCTCTCTATCCTGCGCTCCACCGACGGAACTGAGGCCGCATAACGACTGATTATGGACGACTCACTGTATTTCACCGAACAGCATCTCGCGACACGCGAAATGGTTCGCCAATTCGCTCGCGAAGAAGTGGCGCCCACCGCAGCCCACTGGGATGCGGAAGGGAAGTTCCCGTGGGAAAACGTCAAGAAGATGGGCGAGCTGGGCCTGCTCGGGGTGCCGTG
>DATEHJ010000602.1:0-7077 GCA_035279645.1 Gemmatimonadaceae bacterium | reverse complement strand
CGGGTGCGAATGAAGGAGGCCCTTATGCGGGGTCGGCGCACCGCGCCGGCCAGCCACGCACCTTGAAGCTAATCCCGGTCCTGTGCCCCCTAAATGCAGCACCGCCTGCCGGTGTGATCGGCAGGCGGTAGCAGGAACGCGCCTCGGAGGGAGCGGAGGTTCAGACGCGAGTTACGTTCGCGGCGTGCAGCCCTTTGTCTCCGGTCCGGATCTCGAACTCGACTTCCTGGCCCTCGGCAAGCGTCTTGAATCCATCCATCTGAATTGCGGAGAAGTGGACGAACACGTCTTCGCCGCCCTCTTGTTCAATGAAGCCGTAACCTTTCGCATCATTGAACCATTTCACCTTCCCTCTAGCCATTCGCGCTGCCTCCTACGAGGTGAATCGATCCTGCACTGCGTGGTGCCGGGCAAGCCGGGGTCGACTTGCGCGCCCTATATAGGCTTGGGTCCTAGTTTTGTCAAGTCGTGTGCTTGCTGCGGGTTAGGTTGTGTGTGGAAAGCCTCCTGGTCCGCGGCGCTTCCGAGGCATGTGTTTACCCGAAGGGTGGCTGCATAACCGCGGCGCCGGATTATCGCTCCACGCGCTGCATGAGCGCGCGATAATCCGCTTCGCTACGCGACGTCAGGTGCCAGTGTCCTGTGCCCGCTTGATCAACAAATGTGAATCGCGTGTGGTAGCGCTGATACTCCCAGACTTGCACGATCGATCGATCGGCGGAATCAGAGCCGTTAGGCTCGATCATGTTGTCTGGCTCTCCGAAGGCACTGAAGATCATGCCGCGATCCGTCTGCCACCCGGGCATTCGATCGTCCTCGCGAAACCGAGCATTCGCATCGGCGAGTCGAGCGAAGTATGAGCGCAGCGCCTCGTTCTCCGGCGATGATGTGATTGGATCGGTCGCTTCGAGGAATGCGGTCCAGCCTTTCGCCCGATCTCCCGGAGGCAACTCGTGCAATGCGCGGAGGCGGTCGGCCGATGCGAAAAAGCGAAGGAGCTCCACCATCTCGCCGAACGACGAGACTGGAAGGCCTTCGCCAAAGCTCACGAGCAACGGGGCACGATTCGGACGCGGTCTCGCAACGTCCCGATCGTGGGTTGCGTCGACGGAGATCGAGAGCTCTCCAAAGCCTACGCGTGAGAGAGGCACTCTGAGAATCGCGCTGCGCAGGCGGTTGCCCGTTTCGATCCACGGCACCGAGTCCTGGTACACGAACACACCACCGTCTCCGGCGACGCGAAGCTGAACGGTCTGACTCGCGTCGGGACTCGGCGGTCCATATCCCTCGACGTAGAATAGCGCGACACTATCTCGTCCGTACACAGCCGTCGCCCGCGGGTTGACGACGATTTCGGGGAGCCGTTCGCGACTCGTGCGCGGACGTGCGCGGAGCGCGGGAATGGGCGTCGCGATCGTGCCATCGTCGAACCGCGGCACGGTGACCGGTTGGCGCGCGACACCGGTGTGTGTGCTCCCCGCATCACGAATCGAGATCACGATCGTGGCATCGCCGGTAGGGAGCGCCGCCATCTGTTGGAAAATGACGCTCTCCTCGTCGCGTGTCGTCTCTCGGAAACTTCCGACGCGAACCTGCTCGTGCGTCATCACTCGGCGAATCGGCGTGCCGCCGCGCTCGAACTCGATCACGACGTCGTACGCCGCGTGGTAGGCTTCGCCCTCTCGCGTGAAAGTCAGCGCGCGATCGGAGAGCGACAGATCGATGAGCACCAGAGTGCTCTCGGGCACCGCACCAGCGAGAAATCCGATCGATCCGACGAAGGAGACGCCACCAGAGCTGACAAGCAAGCCGGCGCGACGGTAGCTCGCCTTCGGGTCCGAGGCGACGATGAGCGAGTCCGCGCGCCCTTGACCCACGGCTTCCTGCTGTGGTCCCGTGCTCGGCGCGCCGTGATGGCATGCGACGAACGCGAGCAGGGGTGGCACCGCGAGCAAGCGGGAGCGCGACGAGCCAATGACCCGACGAGTCTGTTGTACGAGCCGTGCTGTGTTCGCAGCGCGCATGTACGCTCCGGCCAAGCGTTCAATCCGCTTCGTGAAGGTTAATAACCGCGCTACGTCGCTTGCCACGCCCGGAGGGCACCATTAGGTTCGCCGCGTGCCTCGCGAGAACCTCGTCGGCCAAGTCATCGCCGGCTACACGCTTCAGAGTGAGATCGGCGAAGGCGGCACCTCGGCGGTTTTCAAGGCCCTGCATGCCGCCCACGGTACTGTTGCGGTCAAGGTTCTGCGCGAAAAGCTGCGTCAGGATCGTACTGCCGTCGCCCGCTTCGTGCGCGAAGCTCGTTATGGCGAGCGTGTCCTGCATCCGAATGTGGTGCGCACGATCGAGATCGGCGAAGCGGGGCCAGGCATGCACTTCCTGGCCATCGAGTGGGCCGACGGAGAGCTCCTCGAAAAGTACGCCAAACGTCAGGGACCGCTTCCCGCGGATGAAGTCGCGACAATCGTCACTCAAATAGCCGAAGCGGTTCAAGCCGCGCACACGGTTGGGATCGTGCATCGCGACTTGAAGCCTGAGAACGTCATGTACAATCCGGCGACGCGCCAAGTGAAGCTCCTCGATTTCGGGATCGCGACCGACACCGACATGGCACCGGAGGAGCGCCTCACGAGAGCAGGCTTCTTCGTGGGCACGCTGATGTACGTGGCGCCCGAAGCACTTTCCGGCGAGCTGGTGGGCCCCTCGGCGGACCAGTACAGTCTCGCGACGATCGCGTATTTCCTTCTCACGGGCTGTCTGCCATTCACGGCGAAGACGCCACGGGAAATGTTCTCGCAGCTGTTGTCTCAGCCGCCCATCCCACTGAATCAGGCGCGCCCGGGACTTCGCTTCCCGTCCGCGGTGGAGTCGGTCATCATGCGCGCACTGAGCAAGGAGCCGGGCAAGCGCTACGCCGACTCGGTTGCCTTCGCGGCTGAGCTCAACAAGGCGTTCGAGGCCCCGCCGGAAGAAGAAGAGGACGACGAAGGCCTGCTCGCGCGGATGAAGTCTCTGTTTAGAAAGAAATAAACTTCACTCCGGCGCATCAGACCGCGGCTTGTTCGGGCGCGTCTGGAGAGTCGGCGGATTCGGAGGTCACATCGGCGGGGCTGAGCGGAAGCCAGACGGTAAAGGTCGACCCCTTGCCCGGCTGACTGTCCACCGAGATCTCGCCTCCGAGCAGCCGCGCCAGGCGTCGAGATATGGCGAGGCCAAGTCCCGTCCCTCGTTCCATGGAGTCCGAGCGCGGTCCGGCATTCACCTGCTCGAATTCGTCGAAGATGCGCTCCTGGTCCGACGGCGATATACCGATTCCCGTGTCGATGACTTGAAGCGCGATCCACGCTTTCCGTCGATCGGGCGATCGACTCAAGAGTGTTGGGTCTTCCGGTGACGGATGGCGACCGTTCGCTGCGACCGGAAGGCCCGTCATGCGCGCGCGAACGGCAATTCCGCCCGCCGGGGTGTATTTGATCGCGTTGCCAATAAGGTTGACCAGGATCTGTCGCAGGTGGGTCGGGTCAGTGCGGACACGCGGCAATGACGCGCCGACCGCGATCGAGAGAGTGAGCCCGCGCTCCGTGATGAGTGGCTCGAGTTCGCTCACCACGTTCAACACGAACGGCCGGAGGACGATGGTTTCGGCGTGCACCTCGAGACGTCCAGCGGCGATCTTCGCGATATCGAGAACCTGATCGACGAGGTGCCGGAGATGCGTTGCAGACGCCGCGATGCGCTCGACCGGCGGTGCCTGACGAGGGTTCAGGTCCCCGTACACTCCGTCTCGCAACAGGTCGACGAACCCGACAATCGCATTGAGTGGCGTGCGCAGCTCGTGAGAGACGTTGGCGAGAAACTCACTCTTCATGCGATTGGCGCGCAGAAGCTCACTGGAGAGACGCTCGAGCTCCGCGGAACGCTCGGCGACGCGCAGTGCCTGTCGGCGCTCGCGAAGCACGCCGCCGCCAAGGACCAGTACTGCCGCCAGCCCGAGCGTCCACAGCGTGAGGCGCAATGCTTGGCTCGTTTGCGTATGCGCTACGGTGAGGCTCCACGTCGCGCCCGGCACGTGAACGTGCGCATGTCGCCACGTCAGGCTCTGGCGAGCAGCGGGCGACGTCACGCTCAAAACCGTGTCGGCGCCGGCAGCGACGACAAAGCGCGCGCGCGTTTGCGGCGCGGAGTCGATCGCGACGGTGAAGAGCGCCGCGGGGTCGAAGCGCGCGCCGACCGCGCCAATCGGTCGGCCGTTGGCGATAAGGGGCGCGACAACTATCAGGGCTCGTACACCGTGAGCATTCTCGACGACGACGCTCGTGCTCTGCGGTGGCGCCGCGCGCGGTGGCGGTGGCGACTCCGTTTGATAGATCACCTGGCCGGTCGAATCGGTGACCCAGAGTCCGCCAGGCCCTCCAGGCTCGTTTCCGATATGACCGGCCAGCTCTTCGAATTCGCGACTCCGCTCCGCTGGCGGAGCCATTAGCGGCGAATGAAACGCCGTCAGGGCGTCGATCCGAAGCGCGAGCAGCTGCTCGATGAGGAGCGCGGAGTCCCTTGCATCGATCGCCGTCGCGTCACCACTGGCCGAAACGAGCGCGCGATCTGCTGTGAGGAGAGCGCCCACCATCAGCATCAGCACTGCGGCGAGCAGTGTGGAGAACAGCCCGATGCCGGCTCGTGACAGGGAGGAGGTAGACGTATTCACTCTCGGTGCGACTATCACTTAATTGCTCGCGGACGCCCAGGGCACCGCGGTCCTACCTTCAGCATCGTCACACATGTCGGAACAAGACAAGCGCGCGCTCGTTTCGCTGCTCGCTTCACGTTCGGCGCGGCGCGGATCGTTTACACTCTCGTCGGGAAGGCAATCGTCGTTATACATCGACGCCCGTTTGACCACAATGAGCCCTGACGGACTATCGCTCATCGGACCGTTGGGACTCCGCACACTGAACGCGACTGGGTGGCGTGTTGACGCGGTTGGCGGGCTAACGCTGGGAGCGGACCCGATTGCGTACGCGATCAGCTACGCGAGCGCGCAGACGGCAGCGCCGGTTCGGGCCTTCACGGTACGGAAGGAAGCGAAAGCGCACGGAACGGGCAAGCTCATTGAGGGGCCGTTTCACGCTGGCGATCGGGTCGCCGTCATCGAGGACACGATTACGACCGGCGGTTCGGCCCTCCGCGCCGTGGAAGCAGTTCGCGCCGCCGCTGGAGAGGTCGTGGGCGTGCTTGCGCTCGTCGATCGCGAGGAGGGCGGTCGAGAAGCCATCGAGGCGCAGGGCCTCCAAGTGGTGAGCCTCGTAACCGCCGCCGACATTCTGGCGGTACCCGTGTGACCGCCGCCGATTGAGCGAGCATCGCTCGGTGACTTCTGCCCCGCGACGGCGTCCCAATCGGGGAGAACCACACGAGCGATGAGATGCGTCGGCAGCCCGAGCGTTTAGAACGGTTCCGCGACAACGAAGAACACCAGAAGGACCTGGTCACGTTCCGACTCGGCTCGCGGCGCCGTTTCCGCGCGACGGCGATCATCGGCGCCGGCGCGATCGTCGGCGCGTTTCTGCACATCAGTGAAGCCAAACCGATCATCGCGATTGCCGTTACGGTTGGAGTCATGCTGGTGAATTTTCTGCTCACGCGCTTCACGCTGCGCGCGGAAACTCATCGGCCCTGGCATCGCTACGCTTTCGCGACGCTGGACGTCCTACTCGTGAGCACGGTCGTGATGACGTTCGGCAACGAGGCGCTTGTCTCGCTCTACTTCCTCATCGTGGTGCCGTACTCGTTTGATCGTGGTCGATCGCTGGGACAGTACGCGGCGATCCTCTCGACATTGGCATTTCTCACCTCGAGCTGGTTCTTCGCGACGATGAACCCGAGCGTCGGGGTGCGTCCGGTTTGGACCGCGGTCGCGGCTGGTCTGTTCCTGGTCGTCTCGTGGCAGACGGTCCCCATCGCGTCGAAGCTCATTCGGCGCATTCGGGACACGCGCGAACACATCAGCGACGCGGAGCTCGGAGATCTGTCGGCGCGGGCCGAGAGTCGTTACTCAGACGAGCTCGGATTCTTGCAGCAGAGCTTCAACCGCATGCTCGAGCAACTCGGTGGGCTGATCGGGGCGATGCAGAGCGAGGCCGAGGAAGTCGCCGCCGCTGCCGAGCAGTTGGCGGGAACGACCCATGGTTTGAATTCGACGGGGACGGGATTCGTCGGGACGGCGCAGAGTCTCACGGCGCAAATCGATAGGCAGCGCGCGTATGCTGTCGTCGGTCGGGAGCGCGCGGCGGAGGTGCTCACCGCCGCGGACCGTCTGCGTGTCCGCGCCGAGGAGGCGGAGCACGACGCGACGGGGCTCGTCGAAACGGCTCAGACCAGCCGGGATGCGGTCGCGCGCGCGTCGAATACGCTCCTCGCGATCGGCGAACGCGTACGGACCGCGGCAGGCACCGTGAGTGCGCTTGGTGTCGCGTCGGAGCGCGTCGGCGATTTCGTCGAAGCGGTTTCACGCATCGCGCGTCAGACGAATTTGCTCGCGCTCAACGCCGCGATCGAAGCCGCTCGCGCGGGAGAGCATGGTCGCGGCTTCGCCGTAGTCGCCGAGGAGGTGCGCAAGCTGGCAGAGGAAAGCGGTCGCGCGGCGAAGGAGATCGCGACGACGATCGCCGACGTGAGAGACAACATCGCCGTTGCCGTACAGTCGATGACGGAGGGCGAGAGTGAAGTGCGCGGCGTTGGCGAGATCGCCAACGAGGCGAACACCGCGTTGAGCACGTTGCTCACGGGCATCGGGCGCATTGCCCAACTGATCGCCGACGTGACGACCGTGTCGCGCGAGCAAAGCACGACGATGCGTCAGCTGGCGGAGGTAATTGACGGTGTGCAGGGCGTGTCGGACGAGGCGACGGCTCAGGCGCGCGACGCATCCGAAGCGGCGACACGGCAGATGCGTGCCCTCGAGGGACTCGCCGAAACATCGCGCGGTCTCGCGCAGCTCGCCGAGCGACTCCGGCGCTCCACCGGGCGGTTCAGTGTCCCAGCGGGCCTCGTCGCGGGGACAGTGCCTAACGAGCC
>DATEHJ010000601.1:0-22323 GCA_035279645.1 Gemmatimonadaceae bacterium | reverse complement strand
AGGACGCCGCCGGTGAGAAAGTCGACGCCAAGTTGTCGCACGTCCACCGGCATAACGCCCACCGAGTGGAACGCGTCGAGGGACACAAGGGCGCCGACTTGGTGGGCGCGGCGGCACCGTGGCCTTCGACGTGCCCCATGGTCATGAAGTTTCTGAAGTTCTGCTCGCGAACGACGTCATCGTTGACTATCGGCCGAATGCGGGGATCCGCGTCGCGCCGCATTTCTATACGAGCGACGAGGAGCTGGAACGCGTCGTGTCAATGATCGACAACGTCCTCGCCACCGGCGAGTGGAAAAGCCACGCAACAACCCCATAGCCCCCATGTCTCTCCTCAAGCGCCTAACGGGCGTCGTCGCCCTGTCGTCGGTGGCTCTCGTACCCATCCCGGCTCAGGTGCAGCGCGCCGACACGATGTCGCTCCACCGAACGCTCGACTCGCTCGCGCATCACTTTCACGGAGTCCTCGGCTACTCGATCAACAACCTCGACACCGGCGAGCGCCTAACGCTACGGGGAGACGAGACCTTCTCGACCGCGAGTCTGATCAAGGTCCCGATTCTCGTCACGCTCTTCGACCTCGCGGACAAAGGGACGATCTCGCTCGACGATCAGCTGACGTTGCTCAAGATCGATCAGGTGCCCGGCTCCGGCGTCCTGCAGTTCATGCATCCCGGCATGTCGCTGAGCGTCCGCGATGCCGCCGTGCTCATGAGCATTCTCAGTGACAACACGGCGACGAACCTGTTGCTCGACAAGATCGCGATCCGACGCGTCTGGCAGAAAATGGAAGGGCTTGGCCTGCCTCACACGAAGGTCCATTCGAAGGTGTTTCTGCGACTTGCCAGCGTCGCGATGGACAGCTCCGCGAAGTACGGCCTCGGCGTCACGACACCGAACGAGATGGCTCGCTTGTTCGAGATGATGGCGAACGGAAAAGCGGTGAACGCCAAGGCCGACTCAGCGATGCTCGACATCCTCGGCGACAATGAAGACATGGAGTCGATGCAACGCAGCGTTTCGGGGATGACCGTTCCCCACAAGACCGGAGCGACCGACTCGGTGCGAACCGAGTGCGCCCTGTTCCGGCTACAAAATCGCGTGGTCGCGTGCGCCCTCACGAAGCAGAATGCGGACACGCGATGGGTCGTGGACAACGAGGCTCAGCTCGCGCTCGGGAAGATTGGCGAGGCGATCTTGCGAACGTGGCCGCGGAAGCAAGAACGCGCCGACGATTCACGATGACGTCAGCCGGGCACGACCTATGCCCTCGAAGGCGAAGCATCGCTACGGAGGTTACCGTGAAGTGCCGCTTCGCAACGATTGCCAAGATGCTCGCCGTGGTCGCGCTCGTCGCGCCCTCGTTGCTCTCGGCTCAAGCTCCGTCTCCGCGCAAGCCGCCGATGGATACGGCGAAGCGCACATCGTCGACCGCGACCAAATCGAAAGCCGACTCGGGCCGAATGACGCTCACGGACATGAAGGCGTGGGTCGACTCGGCAGCCGGAAACACAAAGGCGCTCGTGACCGCGTCGGATACGGCGGATACGGCGGTAGCAATCATTAATCCGCCGCCGCCGCTGCCTCCGATCGTTTCAGCTCCAACGCCAGCGCCGGCACAAACGACCACGTTCTCGAATGGCGCGATCGCTCCGAATACGGCTTCAGCTCTTCCGACAATTTTGACGATCGGCTTAGCGGCTTTCGCCGTCGGGCTCATGCTCTTTCGGTCGCGCAGGCGCCAAACGTAGAGCGCTCTCATCCATGCTGAGTCCTCGCTCAGATGGCGCGGTGCGGCTGGCCGGGACGGTACTCTGCGTCGCCGGCGTGGTATTGGTGGCGTACGCGAGTGTGCGGTACGCCGAGGGCGCGCACCGTGCCGAATTGGCGCGTCGGCGTTGGGATGAGCAACAAGCGCGTGCAAACGTAGCCAGCGCGCGCCGTTGGGTGGCGAGCACCATGGCCCTCAACGAGCAGGTCGCGCGGGGTGCGCCGGTCGCGAGGCTCGAGATTCCCCGCATCCATTTGGACGAAATCGTGCTCGAGGGAGTCGGCGATGATCAGCTCGATGCCGCGCCCGGGCACTTGCCTGGCAGTGTTCTGCCAGGAATGCGAGGCAACGCAGTGATCTCCGCGCACCGAGATCGGCACTTCGATCGCTTGGACGAGCTACAGCTTGGCGACACCATCCGCACGGAAACAAGTCAGTCGCGAGATCTGTGGGTTGTCGTGAGTCGGCGAGTCGTCGAGCGCAGTGCACCGGCGCTTTTTCGAGCTAAAGAGCCAGTGCTGACGCTCACGACGTGCTGGCCGGTGCGCTATTTCGGGAGCGCACCAGACCGGCTGATCGTGAGCGCCAAGCCACTGCTTCCTCTCCGATCGCAGCTTTGAGACTGACTTAGCTTTATCCGGGTGCACACTGACGCCACTCTCGATCTGTCGCCGTCGGTTCGAAATGCCATTGATCGTGGGAGCCCGATCGTCGCGCTGGAGAGTTCGGTGTTCGCGCAGGGTCTCCCGATTCCCGAAAACCTGCAAGCAGCCGAGCGAATGCTTCGCGCCGTCGAGGAGAGAGGCGCAACGCCGGCAATCGCGGCAGTCTCGCGCGGTCGGCCAACGCTCGGGCTCGATGGCGATGATCTGAAGCGGTTTCTCTGCCGAGACGGTGTTCGCAAAGTCAGCAGTCGCGATCTGGGCGTTGCGATGGCGCAGCGAAACGATGGTGCGACAACCGTTGCAGCCACGCTTGTCCTGGCACGCAAGGCGAAGGTCCAGGTCTTCGCGACGGGCGGAATCGGCGGGGTTCACCGCCGCACGCGACTCGAGATCGAAAGGAAGCCGCAGGTTCACGACGAGTCGGCGGATCTCATCGAGCTGTCGCGCTCACGAGTCGTCGTCGTGTGCACCGGCGCCAAGTCGATTCTCGATCTCGCAGCTACGTGGGAGCGGCTCGAGACACTCGGCGTGCCGGTGGTGGGATACCAAACCGGTGAGCTCCCGGGCTTTTTTACCGCCGAGACGGGGATCGCGTTGAGCGTACGATGCGACACGGTCGCGGAGATCGCGAGCATTGCTCGCCATCATTGGGCGGTTGGAAACGATCAAAGCGTCCTAGTGGTGCAGGCTCCGCCCGCGAAGCACGCGATGTCGGGAGTGGACATGGAGCGCGCGATCAGCGAAGCGCTTAGTGAGGCAGAGCGCAAGGGAATCGAAGGCGCGGCAATAACGCCGTTTCTCTTGGAGGCGGTCAGTCGTTTGACTAACAGAAGATCACTCGAAGTCAATCTCTCGCTGTTGGAGAGCAACGCGGCGCTCGCCGCGGAAATTGCGAGTTCCCTTGCTGCGAAGTAAACCGCGCAATCAACGACTAAGAGGAGGCGTGAAGCCAATTTCGCACGAGCGACGTACCATTGCGAAGCATCGATGCGTGATCACTCATGATGCGTCGTGAAAGCGTTTGTTGCGTTGATTTTCGAGCCCGAGATTTACCATTGAACTTCGCAGAAGCGCCGGGTACTATAGGCAAGGAACATCCTCAGAGCTGGAGGCTTCCTCACAATGCCCACCCCGTTCCTGAGTTCGGAAGAGTACGACGAGCGCGCCCATCAGCTTTACAATGAAGGCCAGTATGAGGAAGCGCTGCAGGTACTCCGAGAGGGACTCGCGCTCTACCCGAATGCGGTAGAGTTGCACATAGGAGTGGGGTATGCCCAGTTGGCTCGTGAAGAGTTTGCCTGGGCTCGTCGCAGCTTTGAAGATGCGCTTGTTTTGGAGCCCGAGCACGAAGACGGTCTGGCTGGGCTTGGCGAATCCCTACTGAAGCTCGGGCAGGACGAAGCGGCGCTCCGTTGCTTCAATCGCACACTCGAATTGGGTTACGGCGACGACATCGACTTGATGCTTCAAGTCGGGCGCGCGCTGTTCCGTGAAGGCTCGGTCCGCGAGCGCGCTGACTTCTTCGAGGGGGCGAGAGAATTCTTCGAGACGGCGGTGCAGCATGCGCAAGAGTCGGCCGAGGCGGTGTCGTGCGTCGGCTATACGCAGCATCGGCTGGGCGATGACGACGGCGCGATCGCGTCACTGCGCCGCTCCCTGCAACTGGACAGCGAGCACGCCGAAGCGCGCATCTATCTCGCGAACATTCTCTACGACCGCGGCGAGTACGAGGCCGCGTTGTATCACCTCGAGCAGACGTCGCCCGAAGACCATTGGGACGAGCTTGGGATTTGGCGTCTCATCGAGTTGAAGCGCACGCTGTACAAAGTCACCGAGCAGGATCCCGAGCTGAAGCCGTGGGACGAGCGTCTCTCGGAGCTCGCGAGTGATATCGATGACGTGGACGAGCTGCTGATGGAGCTCGATCCGCGTCACGCGATGGACGAGGGCTCGCGGGAGGCACAGATCGCGCGCGGACAGCTCGAGCTGTTCGGCACGTTGCTCAGCGGTCTCGCCGATCAGAAAGAGGAGGAGACGGCGACGCACCAGATTGTCGCGCGAGACGGCACGAAGTTCGTCGGATCGTGGGAGGAAATCGTGCTGCGGATGCGGGACGCGTTAGGCGACCCGACGAACACGATGCAGGACTACATGCGTCGCGCGGCGCGACGCGGCTTTCGCGAAACGGGGGTGCCGATTCCCACGGACGACCCCGAGAGCTTCATCAAAGGCAGCGCGGACGCAGGTCTCCTCCGAATCGTCCGGTGAACGACGTCGCGCGACGAAGCGCGCTGGCCGCAATCGATCGCGCCCGGCCCGCCATTGCGCGGCTGGACCAATCGCGCCACTTCGAAGAGCTCGCGGCAGACCTGATGGAAAGTTGGAGCGCGGTGGAAACCGCGCTCCGTTCGCTCGTGGGAGGCACGACTCTCGGCGGGCAGGCGCTCATCCGCGAAGCACGCCAGCGGCAGTTACTCTCGTTCGAGCAAGCGAACGCGCTGGCCGAATTTCATGCGGCGAGCGAACGCGCCCATGCCACCGACTATGAGCCGACAGGCGCTGACCTCGATTCAGCGCGCGACGCGTTTCTGAAATTTGAATCAGGGCTGATGTCCGACAGCGCCGGCGCCGCGGCGACGGCGCCAATCATGCTCAATACCGAGGGAATGCGTAGCTCGCCGCTTGGCCCTCCGGAGGCGGTGCCGCCGCCGCGCGACGGCCTCGAACCCTGGGTGAAGGCCGTCCTCGCCGCAATCGTCGTGCTCCTGATCGCTGGTCTGGGATACGGCGCTTACTCCCAGGGATGGTTCGGTGGCGGGCGCAACGACTCGCTCCAGTCGGGCATCGAGAACTATCGTCGAGGTCAACGCGAAGCGGCCGTTGGCGATTTCACCAAGGCCGCCCGCGACAACCCAAACGATCCGCTCCCGCACGTCTATCTCTCGCGCATGGCGCGCGAGGTCGGCAACATGACGATCGCGGGACAAGAAGCCCAGACGGCCGTCTCGTTAGGTCCGCAGAATGCGACCGCGCTGCGCGAGCTCGGCTTGTATCTGCTGAGCGCCGGGAACTACGATCTCTCGCGGCGCTTCCTCGTGCGGGCCGTGCAGGCCGATACGGGCGATCGAATGGCGATGGGATATCTGGGCTGCGCGATGGTTCGATTGGGCCGTCCGACTGAGGCGCAGGTGTGGTTGAATCGTGCCGGTCAGGGAGATTGGAGTCGCTGCGCGGCCGTCCAGACGCCGCCGATGACACCGGGTCAGCCGTCGCCAGGCATGGCAATGCCGCCGGCCGGTACGCCACGCCCCTAACGAGAAACGCGCCGCTGGCCGGTTCTCCATTGGTTCATCTCGAGCACGTCGGCAAGACCTACCGCGGGTTGCGCCGTCGCGTTCACGCCGTCGTCGATGTCACCCTCGAGATTGCGCGGGGAGAAGTCTTTGGCCTCGCTGGACCTAACGGCGCCGGTAAGAGTACGCTCATCGCGCTTCTGCTCGGCTACCTGAAGCCGACGAGCGGCGCGATCGCGATCGATGGATTGCGACCCCGAGTGTTCGTCGAGCGTCATGGCGTCGGCTACCTCTCGGAGCTGGTCACGATTCCGCCGCGCTGGCGCCTCGAAGAGGCGCTCTCCCGGTACGCGCTTCTGGCCGGGGTCGAGAGCACGCGGGTGCGTCGTCGCGTGGCGGAGCTCGTCGATCGTCTCGGCCTCACCGAACATTGGGGAAAGCAGATTCGACAGCTGTCGAAAGGGAATCTTCAGCGCGTGGGGTTGGCGCAGGCGCTCCTGCACGACGAGGAGCTCGTGATTCTCGACGAGCCGACGCACGGTTTGGATCCAGTGTGGACACAGCGCTTTCGCGACATCGTGGCCGATTTGCGAAGCCCGGAGCGCGTAATCTTCATCGCTTCGCACAACCTCGACGAGCTGCAGCGCATCGCGGACCGCGTCGCAATCATTGACCACGGACAGGTGCAACGTGTCGTGCAGACGCGAGCAATCGCCGCCGATGTCGGAGCGATTCCTTACCGCATTGTGATCGCACGCGATACAGCTACGGCGCGTGCGTTGCTGCCGAGCGCGAACGAGGTCTCGCCAGACGAGTTGGAGTTGCCTGCATTGTCGGTCGAGGCGCTCAACGATTCTTTGCGCAGGTTGCTCGCGCAGGGCGTGCTCGTCGCCTCCGTCGCCCCGGTCTATTCCTCGCTCGAGCGACAGTTTCGGGAAGCGATAAAAGAAAAGCGCTCGTCAGAATGACAGCTAAGCACCGACACGCACGACTCGGCCTGTATTTCTGGTGGCAGTTTCACGACTACATGCTGCACCAGGCACCCGCGACCGCGGCCGTGCTCGCGATGTACGGGTACCTCACCCTCATGCCGGTCCTCAACGGTTCAATGACCGGTGGCCGCGTGTACAAAGTGTCGACGCTGCCGACGGCGGTCGTGCAGGGCTTCTTCAGTGACTCGCTGGCGTCGTTCGTCCTCCTCGGGACTCTGTTTGCGACCAACGGCATCGTTGCCACCGATCGCAAGACAGGCTTCTATCGCTTTTACCTCGCGAAGCCCGTAAGCGCGCCACGCTTTTATACGAACGCCTTTATCGCGAACGGGACCGGCATGCTGACGGTGAGTCTCATGCTGCTCGCCGGGTTTGCGGCGTTCGTCCGCCCGGTGTTGCCGCTCAGTTTCATCCCGGTCGTCGCCGCGATGTACGTCGCGTTTGGGGGCGTCGGATTCATGCTGTCGACGATCTGGCGTTTCGACTGGCTGTCACTCGTGACTGTGGGAATCGTGTCATCGCTAGGATGGCAAATGTGGGGGAAGGATCCGGGAATTCTCGGATGGCTGGTCCATCTTCTCCCACCGATGCATCGGGCAGCTGAACTCTATGCGTACGTAGCCGGCACGACATCGATCTTTCCGTGGACGACACAACTGTGGCTCACGGGCTACGGCACGATGTGCTTTCTCATCGGGATTTGGATCCTCCGCACGCGTTCGCTCGCGACGCAGTAGTGACATCGCCTGGGTGATTAGCTTGCTCGCATGACCGCGACTACCCTGTTTGCCGTAGAGCCGGCAAGCGTGCACCGCACGGTGCTCTCGAACGGACTGAAGGTCCTGATCAAGCCCGATTACTCGGCGCCCGTCGTCGCGATCGTCACGTACGTCAGCGCCGGCTATTTCGACGAAACAGACGATGTCGTCGGCATCGCGCACGTTCTCGAACACATGTACTTCAAAGGCACGCCGACGCGCGGTGTTGGTGAGATCGCCAAGCAAACGAAGGCGGTCGGCGGCTACCTGAACGCGGCGACGATCTACGATCACACGAGCTACTACACGGTCCTACCGGCGAGCGGCTTCCGGCAAGGGCTCGAGGTGCAGGCGGACGCGTATGCCAACTCGCTCATCGATTCAGACGAGCTTGCGCGCGAGCTCGAAGTCATCATCCAGGAAGCGAAGCGAAAGGCCGACAATCCGGGCGCCGTCGCCACCGAAACGCTCTACGAGCTGCTGCACGATAAGCACCGCATTCGACGTTGGCGCATCGGCCGCGAGCCAGGGCTGCGCGCGTTGACACGCACCGCGATGCTCGGTTTCTATCGTAACTTCTATCATCCGGGCAACACGGTGCTCTCGATTGTTGGCGCGGTCGATCCCGATGACGCGATGCGCGAGGTCGAGCGACTCTACGGCGGACTCCCGGGAGGAACGCCGACGCGCACACCGGGTCCGGCCGAGGAGGGCACTGGCGGCTTCCGTTATCGCGAGCTCGCGGGCGATATCGGACAATCGCAACTCGCGATGGGATGGCGCGTGCCGGGCACACTCCATGTCGATACGCCGGCGCTCGATCTCCTCGCGATGGTGCTCGGTGCGGGACGGGCGTCGCGGTTGTATCGCGCGGTGCGCGAGCGCAAGCTCGCATCGGCGGTGAGCGCGTACGACTACACCCCGACGGAGGTCGGTGTGTTCGTCATCCACGCCGAGACGCCGCCAGCGACGACGCGCCAGGCGGCGATCGCGACGTGGGATCAGTTGCGCACGGTGCGCGACGAAGGCGCCGGGGAGTACGAGCTCACGCGCGCGAAGCGCTTGTACGAGTCGCGGTGGGTGCGCCGACTGGAGGATATGGAGGGGCAGGCGAACTATCTCGCCGAGTGGGAAGCGTTAGGCGACTGGCGTCTGGGGGATTGGTACGTCGAGCGGCTGCTGACAACGACGGGCGAGCAAGTCGTCGACGTCGCGACGCGCTATCTCTCGCCGGACCAGGCTGGCGTCCTCGTCTATCGGCCTAACGGCAGCGAGGTGGTGGCGGAGGACGCAGGCGCGATGCTGGCACTGCTCGAGAGCGCCCATCCGCCGGCTCTCCCGGCGAGCACGCCGTACCAACCCTCGGGAACACCGCCCAACGTATCACGAGTCCGGTTCGAGCGGGAAGAGGCCGGCGTGCGCGTGTACCGCGCCCCTTCCGGGCTTCCAATACTCGTGCGGCAGAAAGCCGGAGCGCCGCTCGTGCACGCGGGCGTGTTCGCGCTCGGCGGCGCGAGCGAGGAGACCGACGCGAGCGGCGGCCTAACGACGCTCATGGTACGGACTGCCCAGAAAGGGACGGAGACGCGGACGGCACTGCAGATCGCTGAGGAAGCGGAAGTGTTGGGCGGCAGCATCGGGGGCACCGTGGGCTCGGACAGTTTCGGCTGGACGATCTCCGTGCCGACGGCGTACGCCGCGTCGGCGATCGCCTTGCTTGCGGACGTCGCGCAGCATCCCACGTTCGAGAGCGAAGCGCTGGACACGGAACGGGCGGTCGCGATCGCGGACGTGATCGCGTCGCGCGACGACATGTTCCGCTACCCAATGCGGCTCGCAACACAAGCGGCGTTTCACGGACACCCGTACGGCGTGCCGGCGACAGGCACCGAGGAATCACTGCGCGCCATCGAACGGTCGCATGTTGCGGTGTGGCATCGCGAGCGCATGTTCGGTTCGAGTGCGTCGATGGTGGTCGGCATCGTCGGCAGTGGAGATCCGGATGCGCTCGCCGAGCTCGCAGCGCGTGAATTCGCGGATCTGGGCGAATCGCGCGGGCCCCAGCTCGCCGCGCCGGAATGGCCAAGCGGAGTGACGATATCCGCGGAGCGCCGCGAAAAGGCACAAACGGCGATAGGGCTGCTTTTCCAGGGGCCATCGCGGTCGGACACGGACCGCTTCGCGGCGTCGATGATCGCGAGCGTCGCGAGCGGGTTGGGCGGCCGGTTCTTCGACGAGCTGCGCGACAAGCAATCGTTATGCTACACGGTTACGGCGTTCAGCTCGGCGCGACGCGCGGCCGGCACCTTCGGCGCTTACATCGCGACCTCGCCGGAGAAGGAAGCCGCTGCGCGCGACGGTCTGCTGGCGCAGTTTCGACGCTTGCGCGACGAGCCGGTGTCGGCAGAGGAGCTCGAGCGCGCGCAAACCTACGCCGTCGGAGTACACGCGATTCAACAGCAGAGCGGCGGCTCGGTGTTGGCGGAAGTCGTGGATAGCTGGCTGTTCGGCAGATTGAGCGATCTGGCAACCTTCGAGCAGAGCGTGCGGGGCGTTACGGCGCAACGGATGCAGCAGCTCGCGCGGAAATATTTCGATCCGGATCGTCGGGTCGAAGGGATCGTGCGCGGCGTCGGACGCACGGTCTAGTGTCTATGGCGTCGGGGTCGTCACCGTCGCTTCGCGCAGCGCCCGCATCGCTCCCATCACGTACAACGTCGCCTCGCGAAGCCGTCCGCTCGGCGAACGGAGTCCGCGCGCCTGACCGTAGTCGCCCGCTTCGTACACCATGAGTCCCTTGATCGCCGGGTGCGCGGTAGCCCAGGCCAGCACGTCCCAGATCGCCTGCGTTTGACTGGCCTCGCCGTGCGCGAGGGGATAGCCACCGGCGGCGAACACCCAGTGTTGCTTGACGGGCGGGACGACGGCCATCCAACGATCGGCGGTGCGTGTGTAGGCGTCGAGCGCTTCGGCACCGCGTCGATCTGGGAAGAAGGAGAAGCCGAGAATATCGATCGGCGACGCGGGGCCGGCGGCCCACGCGTAGAGCGCGCTGTCACGCGAGTCGAATGACGAGGCGGCGATGCCGACGCGGACGCGGCGATCGATCGATTTCGCGGCCGCCGCGGCTTCGGTGAAATAGTCCTGCCAGATGGGGAGCTGCAGGCGGCCGACGAGACGCTCGCCGACGCCATACGGATCCTCGGCGGGCAGGAGGATATCTGGCCGTAGACGCCTAACGATTCGGCGGATCGCGGCGAGCCGCGTGCGCTGGTCGAGGGGAACGCGTCGGAGCTCGGGGAGGAGCTTGCCGCGGTACCCCAGGGTAACGATGAGCAGCGTGCTGTCGCGCTGGAGCTGATCGAGCGCGTGCGCCAGCGAGTCGAGCACCTGATTCGACACGTCGGGAACGACGACGATGCCGACCACGTCGGCAGTGAGCGTATCGGCGAGTGCCAGATCACTCGCGACGGCGGGTGGTGGCGGTGGACTGCCGATGTCCGGGAAGAGCTTTACGCCGATCGAGAAGTCGCCTTCTGGTCGCTCGGTGAGCCGATCCGCAGCGTGCGCCCGGTAGCTGCGCACGGCCTTGATCGCGACGGGCAACTGGAACGCGATACCGACCGACCACCCGAGAGCAACGGCGGCGAGCAGCGCGCGAAAGCTGGCCGTCACCGGGCGCAGCGCGGGGAACGCGGGCGCGATCATCGGCACGTTCAGGTACAACGGGCTCGAGATCGCCGCCGATGTCGTGGCGAGTGACAGCGCCGCGGTGTGGGCGGTGAGAAGGAGCAGGAGAGGCTGTGGCGGCTCGACGCCGCGCGACGCCATGTATCGAACAATGCCGCTCGCGGCGATGATGACATTGTAAATCGCGATCGGAATGCCCCAGGCCGGATTCACGAGTCGCCGCGCCAGGGCATACATCGCCTGCGCCGCGAAGACGACGAGCACGGCGGGCCAAATCCAATCGACGTAGAAAATGGCGCGCCCGGTGACCTCGGTTGTCGTCGCGAGCGCGACGACGAGAGCGGGAAGGAGAAGCAATCCGGCGAGCCCCGTGAGCGACGCGAACCAGCGCGGCGCCTGAGGCACACGCGCGATGCGTCCGGCAAGGACGATGTCCCAGACGACGATGACGAGGCACAGCGCCAGATGCGCCGGAGGAAGCCAGATGCTCATGAGCAAACGCGAAACAACCGGCGCTTAGGCGCGGTCGCGCGCATCGCGATGCACGTTGCGCGCGGTCAATCGACGTGCGAACACGTCGATGGCGCGCGACGCGTCGATCGTGCGCGGCGCGAGGACGTCCACAAGGAGCAACTCCCGTTCTGGGACCGCATGCACCGTAATGTGGCAATCGTCGTGCAAGAGCGCCGCCGTGAGCCCACCCGCCGTGCGTTCACGCATCGTTGGCACACCGGACGCGTTCATACCCGCCGCGCTCGCGGCGGCGACGACCAACCCACTGATGAGGGCGCGATCGGCCAGTTGATTCGACGGCACGCCGTGGAAATCGGCGACGATGTGCTGGTAGTCGCGAGACAGAACGCCTCAGGGCACCGGGTTTCCGTCGTGCGTCGACAGCCGAGACAAGAGGCCAAGCTAGACCCCGTGCCGAAGCGTGGCAAGCAGCGCGCTGGAAAGGACCGATCACGACATCTAGTTTTCGTCCGCCATGCACGCACTGCGCTCGCGCGTCGAGCACCTCTTGCTTCTCGTCTCGCTCTTCGCGCTCGCGCCACCGACACGCGCGCTCGCGCAGCAGGCGTCGCGGTCATCCTTTCCGCCACTCGAGTTGCGTGTCGACGCGATCGACGTGAGGTCCACGCGGTTCGGCACCTATCAAGCCGGCATCGGTACGAACTTGCCGCTCGGCTATTACGTGCGCCTCGAGATCGACGGCGCTGGCGGCATCACGAGACGCGACAGCGTCGATCACAAAAGCGGGCGTGTCGACGCGATCGCGCGCTTCCTCCTCGATCCGTTCGCCGAGTCCGACTGGGGACTTTCCATCGGTGGTGGCTTGAGCGCGATGTTCGAGGAGAACGAGCCGGCGCGCGAGTATCTCGTGGTCGTCGTGGACCTCGAAGCTCCTCGTGTGGCGGGCATCGTCCCCGCGCTGCAAGTGGGACTTGGCGGCGGCCTGCGTATCGGCATCGTTGCGCGCGCCTATCGCTCGGGCAGACGATAGCGCCAACGAATAACGCCCCCATCGGTGCGATGGAGGCGTCGAGTCGTGCTACGCCGCCGTGACGTCAGCAGTGTCGTGTTTCTTCGGCGGCTGTGCGAAGCGTTCGCCGAGCTTTCTCAGTTCGCCAAGCTGGTCGGCGGTGAGCTCGGGAAATCTCTCCGTCATGTACTGCATGGTTTCGCTGAACCACTCGCCCTGATGCTCGGGAGCGGAGTCGACTACGCCGCACCGCATAATGTGTTGAAACAGCTCGTCCCGTGCTTCCTCGAAAGGCGTCGGGACAGCTGGTGTTCTCGTCCGGTTCTTCTGTTTGGCCATGTACGCGTCTAAGGGGTGAAAAGCCGAGAGGAATCTAACGAACCACGTCCTCTCCCTACAGACGCGTTCGCACGGTAAATCGTTGAATTGTGTTGCAGTTTTGACAGGGTGCAGGAGTCGTTCCGAACGAATGGCATTCGTGGCATCACCTCGCGGCGCTCGCTCCATCGAACTCCAACACGAGATTGATCAGCGTCTCCGGTGATTCTTCGGGGACTAATCGTCCGATTGCCGGAAGGCGAACGAGTCTGCAGCCGGGAATTTCCTCCGCGAGGCGCTCAGGTGCCGAGCGATCCCGCCCGTGTTGTGGAAGAAAACGATCCTGCTCCCCCCACACGATCAACGTCGGTTGATCGATCTGTGAGAGCTCGATCTCGTCGAGATCCTCGCCGTCGATCGACCGCGCGAGAATCAGCAGATGGTTGAGCCCCTCGCTACCGACGTAAGGCGCGAGGTAACGCGCCACCAGCTTGTCAGGCATGTGCGCCGGATCGGCCACGCTCGCCGTCAACAGGTCACGCATCAACGGCGCGGCGCCGAGAATCCCGTGAGAGATGCGGAGCGCATAACGACCGGTGTTGTTCTTGAGGATCTTGATGTCTCTCGCGGGGACGTCATCGTACGCGATTGGATTGACGAGCACCATCCGCTCGACGCGCTCAGGTCTGGTAGCGGCGAGGCGGAGCGCGACGGCGGCGCCGAGATCGACACCAACGACGGTCGCACGAGCGACGCGGAGGGCCGTGAGCGCGCGATCCAGATACTCGGCCTGCGCGGCGATCCCGAAGTCGGCGTCGAATGGGCGGTCGGATTCACCGTATCCAAAGAGGTCGACGGCAAAAGCGGTGCGGTTCGCCAGCGCGAACTCGGGCGCGATGCTCCGCCAGAGGAAGCTGCACGTGCCAAACCCATGCACGAGGAGAACGGCGGCGCCGCCGTGTCCATAGCGCTCCACATGCATGGAGCCCGGTCCCACGGGAATGCGCAGCAGGTCGGCGTCTATTGGAGCCTCCTCGTAGAATCAGGGTATCACGGGCACGGATCGGCGCGGCTGATGCGTGCTCTTTCGCAACAGTGGATCGTCCTCTCAAGGGCGTCTGAACCGCCGCGCGGCAATGCTATTCTCGAAGCGTGCCAGGTCAAGCGGGCGGCTGGTGCTTTGTGAGTGGCGACTTCGCTTGACCAAGGTCGGTCAGACCATAGCTTCCCTCCCTCATTGACGAGACGGCCAGCTGCATGGACGACGAGTCGAATCAGCCGGAACAGACGTACGACGAGGGTCGGGCGAAGAATCTCGAGGCCCTTCTTCGGGCACTAGCTACACGAATCGTGGAGCTGGATGCGCAGGGGCGGCTGCTGAACGAGGCCGTCGAACTGATGCGCCTGATCGGCGACGTGAAGAGCGAGCTCTTTCACTATGAAGTGAGAGCGACTTACGATACTCCGGAGATCGCGGAGAGCCGCCGCATCGTGCAAGACGCGCAGGAAAAAGACAAGCCAAAGTGGGACCGAACCGAGTGGACGCCGAACGAAGACGAGGAGCCTGAATGGTGAAGCCGACACCGTCGAAGGGTAAGCGGAAACAGCCGCAGCGCACGAAGAATTCGACGCGGATCTTTTATCTCGCGCTCGCGGTTGTCGCCATCGCTGGCATCGGCGCTCTGAGCTACATGTCGCGGCGTCCCGCTGATCGTGAGGTAAGCCCAGTCGACAGTACGCTCCCCAAAGTGCAGTCGAACGGCTACCTGATCGGCTCCGCCGGTGCACCGCTCGAGGTCATCGAGTTTGGCGACTTCGAGTGCCCGTCGTGCGCCCGTTTTGCGACGCTCACCGAGCCTGATATGCGGGCGCGACTCGTCGACAAAGGGATCATTCGCTTCCGCTTCATCGATTTCCCCCTTTCGATGCACCGGAACACCTGGCCCGCGTCGCGCGCCGCTGCATGCGCGGACGAGCAAGGGAAGTTCTGGGAGATGCACGACCAGCTGTTCGAGACGCAGGATCAATGGAATGGCGAAGCGACGAACAACCCTAACGCCATCTTCAAGCAGCTCGCGGGAAAGATCGGCTTGAATCAGCAGCAATTCGATCAGTGCGTCGACAGCAAGAAGACGCAGGCGAAGATCCAGGCGCACGCGGAGCTCGCGATGCAGCAGCACATCGCCGCGACGCCGAGCTTCATCATCGGCGGCAAGATCGTAGAAGGTCCGCGGCCGTACGACGAGTTCAAGGCAATCGTCGACTCGGCACTCGCGAGATCCGGATCGCCGGTGGCGATCCCCGCGGACAGCGGAGCGAAGAAGACCGGTCGCTCAGCGAAGGCGCCATCCCGCTGAGACCCAAATGAGCAGGCGCATGCTCATGGCGCTGATCGCCCTGATCGGCGCCTTTCTCTCGCTCTATCTCACGCTCTTCAAGCTCGGCTACATCGGCACACTGGCCTGCGGCACCGGGTCGTGTGAGACGGTGCAGTTGAGCAAATGGGGCGATTTTTTCGGGGTACCGGTCGCCGCGTGGGGCGTCGGATATTATGTCGTCGTGTTGGCGCTCGCTTTCGCCGGGGTCCAGGAGCGATTCGCGGACTCGCCGCGCCTAACGAGCGCGCTCGTCGTCGTCACCGGCGCGGGACTGCTCTTCTCGATCTGGCTCACGTACCTCGAGCTCTTCGTGATACACGCCCTCTGCCGATGGTGCCTCGGCTCAGCGGCGATCACGGTGGTGTTGTTCGGTCTCGCCGCGTGGGACTGGCGCGTTGAGCGTAACGCGTTGCGCGCGGAGCGTTGAGCGTTGAGCGTTCTGCAATCAGGCTCGCTTGATCGTTCGCTCTCTTCCCTCAGACGCTTCGCCGAGTCGGAGCTTCGGACGCTCGGACTCGTCGGATTCCTGCGCGCGCCGCCGATAGGGCACCAGGTCCTGGCCGAGGACAACGAGAGTGCGCGTCGCGACCGTACTCGCCAACGGCTCCGGGATCGACATCTCGCGAATGTAAGTATCGATCGCGCGGTCGAATGACAGATCTTCGGCGAGCGTATCGACGAACATCAGGGCGTTGTCGACGTGGGCGCGGATGATCGATTCCTCCGCACGCGCCTGAGCGAGACGCATGCGTCGCTCCGCGGCGGGCTCGAGCTTTCGCGCGAAGATGGTCTCTGGGAACAACCGCCGGAAGAAGCTGCTCATGTCGCCTTGAAAGCTATGCGGCTACATAGGGCAGAGTCCATGCCCGCGAGCTAGTCGCTCGCGGGCATGGAATCGCTCGCTGGCGCTCGCGAGAAGCTGATTTGGAGTCGCCCGCGCTTCGCGCGCGCTCCACGCTCCTCTCGCGAGTGCGTTCGCGAGAAGCCCCAACTATCTGTCAGCCTTCGCGTTCCTCGTACTGCTCCTTCAGATTCGACACGACGTTCGGATCTGCCAACGTCGTCGTGTCGCCCAGGGCGCGGCCTTCGGCAATGTCCCGGAGCAAGCGGCGCATGATCTTGCCTGATCGCGTCTTCGGGAGATCGGCGCTGAAGAGAATATCGTCCGGGCGCGCAATCGCGCCGATCTTCTCGGCGACGAAGTTTCGCAATTCCTCGCGGAGCTCGTGAGTCTGCTTGTGGCCCTCCCGCAGCGTAACGAACGCAGCGAGCGCCTGGCCCTTGAGCTCATGCGATCGTCCGACGACTGCCGCCTCGGCGACGGCCGGATGCTCGACCAGGGCAGACTCGACCTCCATCGTGCCGATGCGGTGGCCGGCAACGTTTAGAACATCATCAACTCTGCCGAGGATCCAGAAGTAGCCGTCGTCGTCGCGCTTCGCGCCGTCGCCGGGGAAGTAGAGATCGGGGCGCCCGGGCCACTTGGAGAAGTACGTCTGCACGTAACGCTCGTCGTCGCCCCAAATCGTCCGCAGCATCGAAGGCCATGGCTTCGTGAGCGCGAGCAGGCCACCCCCGACGGGAATGACCTTGGCATTCGCGTCGAGCAGCTCCGCGGCGTAACCGGGAAGTGGCGTGGTGGCGCTTCCGGGTTTTGTCTCGGTGATTCCCGGCAGGGGCGAGATCACGATCGCGCCCGTCTCGGTCTGCCACCACGTGTCGACGATCGGACAGCGCCCGCCGCCGATGTGCTCCTGGTACCACATCCACGCTTCGGGATTGATCGGCTCGCCGACGGAGCCAAGGAGTCGAAGGCTCGAGAGGTCGTGCTTCGCAGGCCAGTGATCGCCCCATTTCATGAACGCGCGGATGGCGGTCGGCGCGGTGTAGAGAATCGTAACGCCGTGCCGCTCGCAGATATCCCAAAAGCGGTCTTTCTCGGGCCAATCGGGCGCACCCTCGTACATCACACAGGTCGCGCCATTCGCGAGGGGACCGTAGACGACGTACGAGTGGCCCGTTACCCAACCAATGTCGGCGGTGCACCAGAAGACGTCCTCGTCCTTGAGATCGAAGACGATTCGCGTCGTCGTCGCGCAGCCGACGAGGTAACCGCCCGTCGTGTGGACGATTCCCTTCGGCTTTCCGGTGGTGCCGGAAGTATAGAGGATGTACAACACGTCCTCGGCGTCCATCTTCGCCGGCTCGCACCGTGCCGGCGCGTCGGCCATGAGACGATGCCACCAGTGGTCGCGCCCTTCGCGCATCGTCGCAAACGCCTCATCGCCACCGGCGCCCGGCCGCCTCTGCACGACGACGACGTGCTCGATGGAGAGGGTCTCCTCGAGCGCCTTGTCGGCGTTGCGCTTGAGCGGCACGATCTGCCCGCGTCGATAACCACCGTCGGCGGTGATGAGAACTTTCGCTTTCGCGTCGTTGATGCGATCGCGAAGCGACTCGGGGGAGAAGCCACCGAATACGACGGTGTGAATCGCGCCGATTCGCGTGCAGGCGAGCATCGCAATCGCCGCTTCAGGCACGAGCGGCATGTAGATGGCCACACAATCGCCACGCTTCACGCCCAGCTTTTTCAGGACGTTGGCGAACTTCTGGACTTCGACGTAGAGGTCCCAGTAGGTGAGGGTGCGACGGTCACCGGGCTCGCCTTCCCACACGATCGCGGCCTTGTTGCGGCGCGACGTATCGATGTGGCGGTCGATGCAATTGTACGAAACATTGATCTTGCCGCCGATGAACCACTTGGCGCGTGGTGCCTTCCACTCGAGCACCTTGGTCCAGCGCTGGAACCACGTGAGCGACTCGGCCTCCTTCGCCCAATAGCTCTCGGGGTCTCCGGCGGCCGAGCCGTATACGCTGGAGTCGGAGAGATGCGCGTCACGGCGGAACTCATCGCTCGGGGCGAACTTCCGGTTTTCCTGTAGCAGAACGTCGATATCGGACACGACGAAAAGGGGCTGGGGACCAGGAACAGGGATCGGGTGTTAGGGAAGCCATAGTGCGACGTAAAGTGCGGCGCGGCAAGGGCGACGCCCGTGGCTCATCTGTATCTTTCGGCATGAATTGTCGCGACGCACTGCCAAGTCAGGCCTTCGAAGCATGAGCGTGCTCGAGGCGGACCGACTCACGCGCGCTTTTGGCGGGCGCCGGGCGGTGAGCGACGTCACGGTCGAGCTCAACAGCGCGGAGTGTCTGGCGCTGTTCGGACCGAACGGAGCAGGAAAGACGACGCTGCTGCGCTTGCTTGCCGGGCTGCTCAAACCCACAGCGGGCACGGCACGTATCAACGGCGAAACACTGCGTGGCGACGCGACGGCGCGCGCGCAGGTCGGCTTCATCTCACATCAGAGTATGCTGTACGATGCGCTTACGGTTCGCGAGAACATCGAGCTCGCGGCGCGCCTCTACGGCGTTACCGATGCGCGTGGCGCAACGGAGAACGTGTTGCGCGAGATGCGCGTGCTCGAGCGGGCGGAGACGCGCGTGCGCGCACTAAGCCGCGGACTGCAACAACGTGTCTCCATCGCGCGCGCGCTGGTACATCGGCCGCGCGTGTTGTTGCTCGATGAGCCATACACTGGACTCGACGCGCTCGGCGCAGCGGCACTCACCGAGACGCTCGAGCACCTGCGACGCGACAGTGACGGGGGGGGGGGGGGGGCGCGACGATGGTGCTCGTGACGCACAACATCGACGAGGGCTTGGCGCTCGCGACGCACGCCGCCGTTATGCATGGCGGGCGCTTGCTGCGCCTCGAGCGACGCGAGGGACTGGATAGCACCAGCTACGCCGACGAATATCGCGAACTGGTCGGAGGTGCCGCGTGAGACCCGCGTTCCTCACGGCGACCTGGCTCGTCGCGCGGAAGGATCTCGCGATCGAGTTCCGCACGCGCACGGCGTTTCTCGCGGTGCTGGTATTCGCGATCCTCGGCGTCGCGATCTTCTATTTCGCGTGGGACGCGACGGCGGTGGCGGCCATCGATCTGGCGCCGGGCGTATTGTGGGTGATTTTCACCTTTTCCGGTTTGCTCAGCCTTCAGCGCTCCTTTGGTGTGGAGCAGGCCGATCACGCGATGGATGGCCTGTTACTTTCGCCGATCGATCGCGAGGCAATCTTCCTCGGCAAAGCACTGGCGAACTTCGTGTTCGTCGCCGGTGTTCAGTTCGTAACGATCCCCGCAGTCGCGCTGCTGTACAATCTTCCGTCCGGGCGCGCCGTAGTGACACTGATGGCGATCGCACTGCTCGCGGCCGTCGGTCTCGTGGCTGTCGGCACGTTGTTCAGCGCCATGGCGGCGAACACGCGTCTGGCAGAATTGCTACTGCCGATGCTGAGTCTGCCGTTTTTCGTACCGGTGGTGTACGGGGCTGCCCAGGCAACGGCGACGTTGCTGGCGGGGAGACCGATGGCCGAGGCGTGGCCTTTTTTGAAGTTGCTCATCGCCTTCGACCTCGTGTTTCTGTTCGCCTGTACACTCGCGTTCCCATTCACACTCGAAGAATGACTTCCCTATCAGTCGCCCATCAGGCCCGCTCGACTGCGGCCGCGCCAGCGAAGGTCGAACAGCAACCACTGTTCGGCTGGCTCTTCGCGGCGGCGGTCGTCTGTACGGTGGCGGCGTACGTCCGCGCGATCTACTTCACGCCGATCGAGGCGCTCCAGGGCGCGTCACAGAAGATCTATTACGTGCACGTCTCGGCGGCGATGAGCGCGTATCTGGCGCTGGGGATTCTCGCGGTACTCTCGATCGTGTATCTCTGGATTCGTGATGAACGCGCCGATCGACTGGCGGAGAGCGCGGGTGAGGTCGGACTCCTCTTCCTCACGGTGGTGCTGACGACCGGTCCACTCTGGGGGAAGCCGATCTGGGGAACGTGGTGGACGTGGGACGCGCGCCTCACGCTGACGTTGTTCCTGTGGTTCCTCACGGCGGGCTATCTCGTTATGCGCGGCGCTGTCGAAGACGCCGCGATGCGCGCACGCTACTCGGCGGTGCTCGGCATTCTGGCCGCGTTGTTGATTCCGTTCATTCACTTGAGCGTCTACATGTTCAACACGCTTCACCCGAAGCCGATTCTGCTCAAGCCCGACAAGCCGTCGATGCCGAGCGAGATGCTCGTGACATTTTTCCTCATGTGGGGCGCGTTCACGCTGCTGTGCCTCGCGCTGATTCGCGCGCGGTACTATTACGCCGTGGACCGCGATGCGCTGCGGGCGGTCGAGAGCGATGGAGGTGACGCATGATGCCGCAAGCGGGACCGCCCGACACCTCGGCGTTCTATCACATTGCGTACACGTGGGTCGCGGTGCTGCTCGTGGGCTATGTCGCGATTCTTTGGGTGCGAGGGCGACGCATCCGCGCGTCGCTGCGAGCGGCGCGAGAGCGGGAGCCACGAGCGACTCGTGGAACCTAACGAGGACGGCGCTCGCCCCGGGATGGTGTATCTCGTGGGCGCCGGCCCAGGAGATCCGGGTCTCATCACCGTTCGCGGCCGCGATCTCCTCGCCAGTTGCGATGCGGTCGTGTACGACGCGCTGGCGAATCCAACGCTGCTTGCTGGCGTCGAGGCGGAGAAGCACGACGTCGGCAAACGCGGCGGCACTGGCGATTCCGCGCGGCAGGACGAGATCAGCACGCTGCTCGTCAGGTTGGCGAAGGCAGGCAAGCGCGTTGTCCGCCTCAAAGGGGGCGACCCGTTCGTCTTCGGACGGGGGAGCGAGGAGGCACAAGCGCTCGCCGCGGCGGACATTCCCTTCGAGGTCGTCCCCGGAATAACGGCGGGGATCGCGGCGGCGGCGTATGCCGGCATTCCCGTCACGCATCGTGGTCTTTCGACCTCGGTCACCTTCGTGACCGGACACGAAGATCCGGCGAAGGGCGCTCCGACGATCGACTGGGGCGCACTGGCTCGGGCCGGCGGGACGCTCGTTCTCTACATGGGCGCTCGGTCGCTGCCGCGCATCGTCGCGGCCCTGCGCGAAGGCGGACTCGCGAACGAAACGCCGGCGGCCGCCGTGCAGTGGGGGACGCGAGCGGAGCAACGCACGCTCGTCGCGACTCTGGCAACGCTCGAGGCACGTGTCGCCGAGGCGGGGCTCGCGGCACCGGTGATCTTCGTAATAGGCGACGTCGTCGCGCTACGAAAAGAGATTTCGTGGTTCGAGCGCCGACCACTCTTTGGCTGGCGAATTCTCGTCACTCGCGCCCAATCGCCGAAGTCGCGTCTCGCCGAGCTGCTCGGCGAAGCGGGAGCGGAGGTCATGGAGGTTCCCGCGACGCGGATCGAGCCGCTGGATATGGGGCCGTTGCGCGCGACGATCTCGCATCTGGACGCGTACGACTGGATTGCGTTCACGAGCCAGAATGGTGTGGAGTTGTTCTGGAGCGTGCTGCGCGATTGCGGGCTGGACACGCGCGCGCTCGCTGCCTTACGAGTTGCAGCCGTCGGACCGGCTACGGCGGCGGCACTGCTCGAGCATGGCATCGCCGTCGATGTCACTCCGGAGCGCTTCGTCGCCGAAGGGGTACTGGACGCGCTGGCACAGCGCGACGACATTCGCGATGCGCGAATGCTGTACATTGCCGCCGCGGGAGCGCGCGACGTTCTGCCTAACGGGTTGACCGCGCTCGGCGCACGCGTGGACGTGGTGCCGATCTATCGCTCGGTCGCGGACGAAGCGGGCGTCGAAGCGATGCGTGCCTTTGCGGCGGCGGGAGGGCAGGGGGAAGGGGAGGAGGAACGATCGCTGGCTGCGTTCACTTCGGCGTCCACGGTACGCGCATATGTGGACGCGGTGGGTGTCGATCGCGCGCGTCGCGTCGGCGTGGCGACGATCGGGCCGACCACTTCGGCCGCGGCGCGAGAAGCAGGGCTCGACGTTCGCGTCGAGGCGGAGCACTTGACGATCCCGGGGCTGGTCCAGGCGATCGTCGCACACGGAACTTCGTCGGGG
>DATEHJ010000600.1:0-5035 GCA_035279645.1 Gemmatimonadaceae bacterium | reverse complement strand
TCCCGCCAATGAAATTCTTGAAGTCAGTCATGATGCTCGAATTGTTATTTCCTGACGTGCCAGGTGCTAGGTGATAGGTGCTAGGTGATATGTGATAGCACTTTGTAACGCGTAGCACCTAACACCTAGTACCTAACACCTCTACTTACAGGTCCAAGTCGCTGGGTGCAGCGCGTCCGTCTTCGCGTAGCCGATGCGTGGCAGCACTTCCATCGCTCCAAGGATGCCGCCCCACATCACGAGGAGCAGTGAAAGCGCATGCCCTCGTCCCGAACGGTGGCGCCAGGTCCATACCGCACTCCAGATGCCGCTCGCCGTCACGACGCCAACCGCCGCGAGGTAGCCGAAGAGTCCGAAGCCGCAACGCGCGTCATACGGCCAGAAATAAATCCCCACCCCCAAGGCCACGGATAAGAGCAGCCGCAAGAAGACGCCGAGCGTGCTCGTCGTGCGCTGCCGCTCGAGATTCTCCGCCGTGGTCGCGGCCGCCTTCGGTCCCTTCGCGGACCCGGTCTTCGTCGGAAAAAGTGCTTCGTCCGAGATCGATTCGAGCTGCCGATCGATCTTCTTCATCTCTTTCGCCCAGTCGCGCTCGGCCATCGTTACAGTCCTCCCGGCGTCGTCACGCCGCCGTCTCTCGCGTTAGGCGATAGCGCTCGATCTTCTTGTACAGGTTGGAGCGCGGCATGTCCAGGGCCCGCGCCGTCTCCGAGACGTTCCAATCGAAGGCGCGAAGCTTGGCGAGAAGAAAGGCACGTTCCGCCGCGTGCTTGAATTCCTCGAAGGTCTTGCAGTCCAACAGCGAGCCGAGCCCCGCCTGCTCCGGATCGCGCTGGCCGACGAGGCGCGCGATATCGTCACCACTGATGCGCGGACCGCTCGCAAGAATAAGTAAACGCTCAATCGTGTTCCGCAGCTCGCGGACGTTCCCCGGCCAATCGAGCTGCTGGAGCCGTTCGACAGCCTCGGTCGCGATCGTGCGCGGCGCGACCCCCTCCCGCTCGGTAAGCTGGTTGAGAAAATGCGCAACGAGCAGCGGGATGTCCTCGCGTCGCTCCCGCAGCGGAGGGACGTTGATGGGCACGACGTTCAACCTATAGAACAAATCTTCTCGAAAGTGGCCCTCGGCGATCTCTTCCTCGAGACGCTTGTTCGTCGCCGCGAGCACGCGCACGTCGACCTGCGTCGGCTTCGACCCGCCGATGCGTGTCACGACGCCATCCTGCAGCACGCGCAAGACCTTTGCCTGAGCCGCGAGACTCATATCGCCCACTTCGTCGAGAAAGAGCGTCCCGCCATCGGCCTGCTCGAACTTGCCGGCGCGGTCCTGCACCGCTCCCGTGAATGAGCCCTTCATGTGGCCGAACAGCTCGCTCTCGATCAACTCGCTCGGGATCGCCGCGCAGTTGACCTCGATGAACGGCCCGTCCGCGCGCTGAGATTGGCGATGGATCGCGCGCGCCACGAGCTCCTTGCCCGTTCCATTCTCGCCCGAGATGAGCACGCGCGCCGGCGATTTCGCAACACGCTCGATCTTGTCGATCACCGCTCGCACCGCGTACGATCGGCCGACGATCTCATGACGCGACTCGATCGTCTCGCGAAGCCGCGCGTTTTCCTCGTGCAGATCGAGATGCTGGAGCGCGTTGCGCAGCGTAACGAGAATCCGATCCGTGTCGAGTGGTTTCTCGAGGATATCGTAGGCGCCGAGCTGCGTCGCCTCCACCGCGGTCTGGATCGTGGCGTGACCGCTGATCATGACGATGATCGCGCCGGGATCGTGCTCCTTGATGCGGCGCAGGGCCTCGAGACCATCGATCCCCGCCATTTTCACGTCGAGGAACACGAGATGGGGCTTCCACTTCTCGTATTCGCTGATCCCGTCGACCGCGTTCGCGACGGCGCGCACCTCATAGCCTTCGAACTCCAGCAACTGCCCGAGTGCCGCGCGAATACCCTGCTCGTCGTCGACGATGAGAATGCGTCTCACGTGATATTCCCCGAAACGCCGCCAACGCCGCGGCACCCACCGAGAAAGCGGAATGAGGATCGCATGCTGACGCGGAAAGCTAGGCGGCGGGAAGGCACGCGCAACGCACCACGCACCGCTTATTGAAAACGCTCATTGCGGCACGGTCTTGTAGAGCGTCACTCGCCCATTGGCGACGCGCACGTCTCCGAGATACGATGGGACGACGAGCGGAAGACCATCTGGAGAGAGCCCCTCCGGGCGCGACCCGCGCTCCGACTGACGCAACACGCGGGGAATCATCGCCGCCGGGATGCTTAGGTCGCGGAGCTTGATGTCCTTCACCTCGTATTCGGCGAGCTGCGGACGAATGACGTGGAACGTGCCGCCGAATTCCATTCGCTCACGATCGCCCAGCATGCCGGCGAGGGGCCCGAGCACCGAGGTGCCACCAAGCTCCTGCAGTCGAACCGACGCGCGAATGTAGAGTCGATCGCCGATCACCGCAGCTTCGACGCTGTCCGCCGACTGCGGCAGCTGCTTCGACAACGACTCGAATACGTACGATGCGACGTCGCCACCAGAAAGGTTGCCGAACACGGGACCCGTGGGTTTGCTGAGTCGCGTGAGCATCTGGCGAGTACGCTCGGCGCCCTGCGGCGTGAGCGGCTCCCAAACCGGACCGGTCGACGCGGCGACGGGAGCATGACCGGTGACGCGGGGCAACCAGCGATCGCTCGTCAGCCATGCGACGATCGCGATGACGAGAACCACCACGAGGCACCCGATTCGGGAGAAGCAACCCATTCGCATGATCAGTACTTCAGTGGCGACGACGAGAGCAGGCGATAGCGCGAGCCCACGGTCGTCAGCTCACTCTCCATGAGATCGATCGATGAGATGACTACGTCCTCCGCGAGCGTTACACCCTTGGCGGCACGCGCGAGATTGTGGAGAGTGTCGCTCTTGGCCGCGCGTGGCTTCACTCGCGCCAGGGTCAGATGAGGACGAAACGGCTTGCCGTCGATGGGCACGCCCAGCGCCTCGCATGCCGTTTCGACGTCGTGGTGAAGCAGCTCCAACTTTGGCTCGGGACTCACCCCGATCCATACGACACGGGGACGCCGAAGGTTCGGGAAAGCGCCAACGCCGCCGATCTGCGCGTCGACAACACGGTTGCGTGAGCCCACGGCGTTCATCGATTCGGTGATTCGAGGAGCCAGCTCGTCGGCCTGCTCGCCAAGAAACTTCACGGTGAGATGCAACTGCGGCTCCCTGACCCACGTGAGATCAGGGGCAACGACTCGAAGGGGAGCGATCGCCTCGGCGATCGCATGACGGACCTCGGGCGCGAAGTTAATCGCCAGAAAGAGTCGCACGATCCGTTTTTTCGTGCTCCGATTGACGCAACTCTACAGCGAGATGGGAGAAGCCGTGAGCCCGAGCCAACTCGATCGCTCGGCGGCGCACGTCCTCACGCTCGAAGCCACGCTCGCCCGGCTCCGGAAGGGCTACCGCCAAACTATCGAACGCCTCGACCGAGCAACGAATCCCCAATGCGTGCAATGCTCGCTCGAGCTCCTCTCGCGATCGCGTCGTCACGCAGCGGGCGCCTCGCGCATCGCCGCATCGTTAGGGTCCGCAACGACGCCACCGAGCACGTTCAACGATCCCGAACGGAAGCCTCTGAGGTCGACGGCAACGCGTTGGAAGCCCGCACCAAGGACAGCGTCGCGCAACTGTCGCGCGTTGTCGGTGGCGAGCCACCGCGAGACGTCGCTGGCCGGCAGTTCGACGCGCGCCAACTCGCCGTGGAAGCGAACACGCAGATCGCCGACGACGCCAAGCTCGCGAAGCGCCGCCTCGGCCGCCTCGATGCGTCGCAGCCGGTCCGTCGTGACCGCAGTGCCGTATGGGATGCGGGAAGAGAGGCAGGGCGCCGACGGCTGACGCCAGGTGGGAATGCCGCGGCGCCGAGAGAGCTCGCGGATGTCGCGCTTCGAGAAGCCTAACGATGCGAGCGGCGACGCGACGCCCCACTCGGCCCCGGCCTGCGCGCCGGGGCGGTAGTCACTCAAGTCGTCGGCGTTCGTTCCGTCCACGATGCGCACCAGCCCGCGTGTCGCGGCAAGCGGCGCGATCCGCGACCACAGCTCGCTCTTGCAGAAATAGCAGCGATTCGTGGGATTCGCGGCGTAGCGTGGATCCGCCAGCTCCTCAGTGTCGACTTCGAGTATGGGAATGGCGAATTGTCGCGCCACGTCGCGAGCGGCCGCCCACTGTGCTTCCGGGTACGAGGCACTCTTGCCGATCACGGCAAGCACGTTGGCATCGCTAAGCACGTCCACGGCGACGCAGGCGAGGTACGCCGAGTCGACGCCGCCGCTGAATCCAATGAGTACGGATCTTTGCGTCCGCAGCCATTCCGTCAGGCGGCGTTCTTTCTCCTCGAGCTCGATTCCCACCTCAGGCGCGGCGTGTTGCATGCCGAAACGTAGTCGCGCGGAAAAATCCTCGCGAGCGGCCGTCACTGCATCGACGTCTGTTCCATCGCGACCGCTTGCCATCGCCCATCGCGACGCACGAACACGCGCATGTAGCGAATCTTGCCGGTGAACGGGAATCCGCGATACGTCCCAATATTGTCGGCGATGCCACGCAGCACCGCCACATCCCCATAGATGCGAACTGCCAGGCTGTCGTAATGCACCGATGTAAGCTTGAGATCGCCGGTAGCGATCTCGCGCATGTTGTCGGCCCTGTGACGCAACTGCCCGAGTCGCGAAATCTCCACGAACTCCTCGGCGATCATCTGTGAGAGCGCGGAAGTGTCGGCGCGCATGAGCGCGCGGCCGCGCGCTGCCTCAACGGCGCGCACGGAGTCTTCGAGTGCCGACGACGGGGACTGTGAATGTGCGACAGGAGCCCAACTCACGGTGAGCGCCGCAGCAATTGCAGCCATGCGCGTGAGATGACGGGACAGAGTGGGCGCGAGCATGTATGCACCTGAAATGGACGTTGAGTGACAGTACTCCTCGCTCGTGCCAGAAGTGTCAGGTCGTATCG
>DATEHJ010000599.1:0-4008 GCA_035279645.1 Gemmatimonadaceae bacterium | reverse complement strand
TGCTTCTCGCTTTCGCTCGAAGCAGATGAGCTTATTCGAAGTCGCGCGCGCTGTTCGCGCGCGCTCCCGTTGGCCTCACCGGAGTCCAAAAGCAGATCCCTCGCTTCGCTCGGGATGACAGGGGGTGCTTCGCTCGACAAGACGGGGTCGGGATGCGCCGCGATGACGGCGACTCCGCTCTCGACTCCGCCCTGACGGATCGGCGAAAAGAAGTGCAGCTCGATGAAACGCTCGGCCGGGAGTGTGGCGGCGATGGCGAGCAGGAAGCGCTCGCGTGTCGCTTCGAGAAAGCGCGTCACGGCGCGCCCACCGCGGTGCGGGCGCCAGTTGGCGGCGTACTGGAGAGGCCGCGCGCGTCGAGCTCGCGTTCGACATACAAACGCAGAATGTGCATGAAATCCTGAGCGTTGGTGACGACGCCAAAGGCTTGATGCGTTCCTCGATCCTTGAGCTTCGACACGACGAACTCGGAGGAGTCGACACAGATCGTGGGCAGCTCGCGCATCGTGCCGTTAGGCTCGGTGACGAAGGCGGGAAGCATATTGCCGGTGGCGATCGCGTGCAATGCGGTCGCGATCAGAATCGCCATCGTCGCCTTCGTCGTGTGACGCTTCATCGCGTCCTGGCCGGCAATCGAGTCGGTGATGACATCGGGCAAAGGACCGTCATCTCGAATCGAACCAGTCAGCACGAAAGGCACGTCGTACGTCACGCAGGAATACATGATGCCGTCTTTGATGATTCCCTGCTTCACCGCGTTCGCGATCGACCCAGCGGCGCGCACCTTGTTGATCGCGCGCATGTGCAGACCATGGCCGCCCGACGTCGCTTCGCCCGTGTGCGTCATGCCGAGCGTCGTACCGAAGATCGACGCTTCGATGTCGTGCACGGCTACGGCATTTCCAGCGAGCAGCGCGCCCACAAAGCCATTGGCGATGAACCAGCTCATGTCGTTGCGCGCACGCGAGTGAACGAGCGCGGGACCCGTCACCCAGATCGGATATCCGCTCCGCTCACGCTCATCGACGAGGAGTTGCGCCATGAGCGAATAGTCGATCGGCTTCTCGCGTGAGACTTCGGACGTCATGAACTTGAATTCGTCGCCGCCTTCGGCGGCGACGAGGTCCGTTTGAACAAAGATTCCCTCGGATCCATCCTCTTCGGCGCCGACCGCGACGAGGTCGCCCTTGCGTACGCGACGGCCTTCTCTCACCCAGACGTCGCCGCCGCGATCGAGAACGAGCGCGGAGTCCATGCGCGGCTCGCGTGGCATCCGCCACTCGCCCTTGATCCGGACGTACGTCGGAAGATTGGTGGTCGAGAAGAATCCGTCGGGCAACACCCCGTCAGCGGGCGCGGCGACGAACTTTGCGTCAGGTGCCGAGGCGAGCTCGGCGCGTTTGAAATCGGGTGAAGAGAATGGCACGATGGAAAGATAAAGCGTCCTGTCATCCCGAGCGAAGCGAGGGATCTGCTTTCAACGCGTGCGAAAAGCAGATCCCTCGCTTCGCTCGGGATGACAAGACGGTCATAGCAAGGCCACCGGATCCCTATCGATGGTGACCCGCAGGTCACTCCCTTTGGGTACTGGAAAACGCTCCGCGAAATAGCGCGCGACCTTCGTGAGCTCGCCGGGATGGTTGGCCTTGAGGAGCAAATGCCACCGCCAGCGATTCTTGATGCGATCGACGGCGCACGGAGCCGGCCCGACGATCTGCACTTCACCATCGATGCGCCTAACAAGCCGCACGAGCCACGCGGCGCCGCTGAGCGCCAGCTGCGCCGTCGCCGCCTCGGTCGTCCCGCTGAATACCACGTTCGCGAGGCGAAGAAATGGCGGATACAACGGCTTCTCCCTCCCCTCGAGCTCCGCGCGAACGAACGAATGGAAATCGTGCGTAACGGCGTGTCGCACGGCGTGGTGTGAGGGGACACGCGTCTGAATGATCACCTCGCCCCCCTTCGGACCACGGCCGGCGCGCCCCGCCACCTGACTGAGGAGCTGAAACGAACGCTCGGACGCGCGAAAGTCGGGAAGGTTGATGCCGACATCGGCGTCCACGACACCGACGAGTGTCACGTTCGGAAAGTCGAGTCCCTTCGCGATCATTTGCGTGCCGAGAAGGATGTCCACCTCGCGACGCGCCACGCGGTCGAGGATCTCGGTGTGAGCCCACTTGCCGCTCGTCGTGTCGACATCCATTCGCGCGATACGCGACGCGGGAAACCGCTCAGCGATCAGCCGTTCGACTTGTTGGGTGCCGAGTCCACGCTGACGCAGCATGCTGCCACCGCAGCGCGGGCACTTGGAGCGCGGCGGCTCGGCGTGCTGGCAGTAGTGACAGACGAGGCGCTCGGGGGTGCGATGATAGGTGAGGCTGATCGAGCAATGCGGACAGGACGCGACATCACCGCAGTCGCCGCACTGGATGAACGCGGCGTAGCCGCGACGATTGAGCAGCAGGATGCTCTGCTCATGAGCTTGCAGGCGAGCCTCGAGCGCGCTCTCGAGGGGCTCGCTGATGACGCGACGGAACGGATCGTTAGGCTGACCGACCTGTGGCATCGCCTGGGCCTCGCGAATGTCGACGACGTCGACCTTCGGCAAACGCCCGCCGCCAACGCGTTCCGGCAGCGAGAGCAGGCGGTATTTGCCGCTCGTTGCGTTGACCCAGCTCTCGAGGCTCGGGGTTGCACTGCCGAGCACGACGACCGCGCCCTCAGCGCGCGCGCGCACGATCGCGACCTCGCGCGCGTGATAGCGCGGCGCCTCACCCTGCTTGTAGCTGGATTCGTGCTCCTCGTCGACGATGATCGCGCCAAGATTCGAGAGCGGTGCGAAGATGGCGGATCGCGCGCCGACAGCGATGCGCTTCTCACCTCGACGCAGTGCAAGCCACGCGTCGTAGCGTTCGCCGTCACTGAGCGCGCTGTGCAGCACGGCGACGCGATCACCGAACGCGCCGCGAAAGCGATCGACGGTCTGTGGCGTGAGCGCGATCTCGGGAACGAGCACGATCGCGCTCTGTCCGCGCTCCTCGACGAGCGTGCGCAGCAGCTCGATGTAGACGAGGGTCTTGCCACTTCCCGTGATGCCGTGGAGGAGAAACGTCTCCCCCGGCTGCGACGCGCGCAGCGCCGTGATCGCGGTCTCCTGAGCCGGCGAGGGCACGAGCGGTCGCGCCGCGGGCGACGCGCGCGATTGGAATGGATCGCGGGCAACGACGTCCTGGTCGATCGCGACGAGACCGCGCTCGACGAGGCGCGTGAGCACGGAAGGGGAAAAGGTGAGCTTTTCGACGAGGTGCTCGACGGCGACGCGGCCACCTAACGATTCGATGAGCTCGAACAGCGCGCGCTGTTGCGGCGCGCGCGCGAAGATGGTATCGCGGTTGAGGAGCGACGGAAGCTCACGCGCGAGGCGCGCGACGCGGCGGCGCTTTTGCGCCGGCACTGGAGCGTCGGCGCCGCTCAGGGCCGCGGGCAGCGCGCATTTCAGCGCGACGCCCAGGGGCACGATGTAGTACTGGGAGATCCATCGACAGAGCGCGAGCATCGCCGCGTCGAGGACCGGGGCGTCATCGGGAATCGCGACGATGGGCTTCGGCGTGATGCCTTCGCGCACGCTCCCCGCGCCGACAACGATGCCGATTTCCTTGCGGTTCCGAAAAGGAACGAGCACGCGCATGCCAGCGTCGAGCGGCTCGCCTCGCCCCTCCACCGCGTACGTGAACGTCCGGAACAACGGCAGAGGCAGAGCGACGTCGACGAGCATCTCGGAAGATAGCGGGACGCGGGGTGCGGGGATGCGGGCGCGCGCTACGCCGTGATCATCGCCCGGCGAATCACGCCGAGTCCCGGCGCATCGGGAATGCGGATCTGACCGCGCTCTATCGTCGCGCCTTGATATGGGTCGTCGGCGAGAAGGGCGGCGCCGTCGAAGTCGGCGTAGTCGAGTAGAGGGGAAAAATGTGCGGCAGCAGTGATGCCCAAGCTCGATTCGATCAT
>DATEHJ010000598.1:0-8239 GCA_035279645.1 Gemmatimonadaceae bacterium | reverse complement strand
ACGAAAGCACGGAAGAGCGCCGCATTTACCGACGCGAGTGCCTTGTTGTCTACGGCCGGTCGCGGCGGAGACCAGCGGCGATATCGCGAGAGAAGGTAGCGAATCGCGTACGAGTGGTCGTAGCTATGCCAATCCCATTCGTACGGATCGAAGTCATGATCGTACTGGATGAGCGGCAGCTCTGCGATTGTTCGCTTGGCGAAAACTGAATCCGAAGAATTCGCGGGCCTCGGGAGCAACTGCAGTGAGTCGCCGACGACGACGAAACGGGGCTTCGAGAACGGCATCTCGGAGCCCGGAAAGCAGAGAAATCCGTAGACGCACATCGTGCGATGGAGGTCGTCACTCACCACGCCGAGGATGACGACGTCGGGATGCCACTGGATGACATCACGGCGGAAGTGCAGATATGCTTGGTCGACGCCATAGCCGTCGACTCCGAAGTTGAGTATTTGGTAATCGCCACCGAGTGCCGTTTCGAGCTGCTGTCCCCATGTCTCCTCGTAACGCACCTCGAGACCAAAGGTGAACGAGTCACCGACGAGCGCGATCCGATGGCGATGAGGAAGCGCGGCAAACGACATCCCCGCGCGCGGGCTGCGCAGCCCTTCGGCGCTGCTCTGATACACGCTGTCGTCGGTCGCGCTCACCCGCGGGCCGGATCCCGCCTTCATGTCACCGGGGGACGAGCGTTGCAGTTGTCGCAAATACGCGAGCTCGAACTCGAGGTTGTAATCCTTGCTCCGGGCGCTTGGTCGGATGGACCAGCCGAGATCAGCGTCCGGCGCCAGATACGAGTGGCGAACGGCTGCCTCAGTCAGGACTGCGCGTTGGCGTGCTGACTCGTGCTCCCAGCTTCTCGGCAAAAGAAGCTTATCGCCAAAGTACGGACCACTCGGCGATGGTGAAGCGAGCGCGCGAATCGTGATCTCGGCCGTGAGGAACAACACGGCAAGCACGCCGACGTTCAGCGCGAGCGTCGGCAGAAAGCGCCGGCGCACAGTTCGCGAGCGCAGAGCGACCAGCAGCGCGATGGCAAACACGGTGAAGGTCCCGGCTCCCAGGATCATCATCTTGCCGGCGGGAGTGGGCAGAAACACCGACATCGGGCGGCCGACCTTCTTGTAGAGCGCGAGAAGGACGAGGAAAGCGGTGAGCTCCAGCGCATACAGAAGGAGCGAATCCGTCACTGAGATCGCGCCATTTGGTTGATGGTGGAGGGCACCCGCGGAGGCGGTCGAAAGCGAGCGAGGCTCGATCGCGTTGTCGACTTTCACTGTGCTGCGCCCTTCCTACTCGGGCGTTCGGCAAAGTCCCATCGACGCGAGCTGACTCGCGAGCCAGGCCCCCGCGATCTCGTAGCCATGTGGCGACGGATGACCGTCGTATGGCAACAAGTAGAGCGAGGTCGTCGGTAAGCCACTCGCGTGAAGGGGACTGAAAAGATTGAACGTCGGCACGCCGTGGTCTTTGCCCGTCCCTTCGAGCCACCGGAGCTGTTCGGTCGTCGTTATGCCGCTCATCGTTAGGTGAGAAGGGAACGCGGCGAGGACGAATGACCGATCGCGTCCCCGCACGCTCTTCGCGAGCGAGTCGAGGATATGGGAGTACTTCGCCCGCAAAACGGGGACGTCGGACCGCGACCGAGGGTCCGCCGTCGCGGTTGGGAGCGAGGAAAAGCCGACAGCGCGAACGCGACCGCGAAGTTTGAGGGAGAAGTTCCAGAGCGCGGAGCGGCGCAGAGCGGGATAGATCACTGACAAAGGAAACTTGGACTTCGCCTTTCGATTAGCGGCGAGCTCGCCCCACATGTCGTTACGGAGATCATCGATATCGTTTTCGACGAACGTCAACAGTACGACATCGGGCGACAGCCCCCACGCTCTGTCGACCATGTGCACAGCGGTGGTAATCGTCGAGCCACCAACGCCCGCGTTGATCACCGTGACCGGGCGCGAGCAGCTCGCTGTCAGATCGCGTTCGAGAACGGCCGGAAAGGTCGAGTCGTTGTCGACGAAATCGCCGTACGTGAAGGAGTCACCGACGCTGAGAATACGGAGCTCTCCGGCCCGCTTCCGGACTGGAAAGTCGACGCCGCGAAATCCGAGGCTGTCGATGCGCACGGCAAACGGCAACGCAGCGAGCTGGCGATCGACGATTTGCTGGCCAGGCCCGAAGATGCCAGGGACGCGGCGGAACTCGGATTCCGTGACTGTCGAAATCGCATCCGAAGGGGCGAGCGACAGCGCGCGAAGCGTCAATTCAGCAATCGCCACCGCGAACACGAGACCAAGCGCCGCCGCCGCGAGCGGAAAAAGCAGCGACTTGACATAACGTCGCATTGCTGGGCGTTCACTCCGCGCCGTGGAGGTCGCTTGTTGAGGCTTATCTAAATCGATGATGCCAGCCACTCACATCACCTGGTAACCGCGGGCGCGCACACGGAGGGCGACCTCTCGATCTGACAAGAGATCGCCCACCGCGGCGCAACACACGGCAGTCAAGGCTCCGACGTGGAGCCTAAAAGATCGTGTAGATGAACGGCGCCAGCGCCGAGCCGTGGGCGAGCACGAGAAGCGTGCCGACGAGCGCCATTACGAGGACGATCGGCATCAACCACCACTTCTTGCGCACCTTCAAGAATTGCCAGAATTCCAGCACGAGACTGCCCATCGGCGTTCTCCGCGAAAGTGTTAAAAACCCAGATCCAGCTCAGAACTGATTCAGCATGCTGCCGCGCGCGTCGCTGCGCGCCGCCCAATAGCTGTTTTCCACCGGCTTGTGCTTGATGGCGTTACGGCCAAACACGCGCATCAAGAGTCCGACGGGCAGCAGCACTCCGAAGTAGACCACACCCATGAACACTGGTGTCGTCACCTTCGAGATCAACACCGCGAGGCCCATCCACGCTCGCTCGACGGAACCGAGCTGACGGGGGATGACGAGCGCGCCGAGAATCAATACGGCTGCAAGCGCGCCGAGCACGTATACCGGGATGTGATGCCCGCGCCACCAGCTGATGGCGGTCAGCACCGCGAAGGCGAGCCCCACCGTTAGGCCGAACTTGCGACCTTGTGCCGCGGTGTACGGAGGGGGGGCGGTCTTCGATCCGTTCGTTGACGCGTTCATTGAGTGCTCAATCCAGTTGGAATTCGGTGCGCCAGTCTTGCTGATCCTGCCACTCGTGCTGCTTCGACTTCTCCAGGACGTACGGTCCAAGGACGAGCACGTCGATGTGAGTGCGCCGGAAGCAGCGGTACGCGTCCGCCGGAGTGCAAACGATCGGCTCGCCGCGCACGTTGAACGACGTGTTCACGACCACGCCACACCCGGTTCGCCGCTCGAACGCCTTGATCAGGTCGTAGTAATCGGGATTCGTCTCTCTCGACACGCTTTGGACGCGCGCCGAGTAGTCGACGTGGGTGACCGCGGGGATGTCCGACTTCGGAACGTTCAACAGGTCGATTCCCCACAGCCCCTGCTGCTCCTCGGTGAGCGCGATGCGCCGTTCCTCACGCACCGGCGCGACAAGGAGCATGTACGGCGATTCGCACTCGAGCTCGAAATACTCGCTGACACGCTCCCGAAGCACGCTCGGCGCAAAGGGGCGAAACCCCTCGCGAAACTTGATCTTCAGGTTCATGTCGGCCTGCATCTTCCGGCTTCGTGGATCGCCGATGATGCTCCGGCTGCCTAACGCGCGCGGTCCGAATTCCATGCGGCCATTGAACCAACCGATGATTTGCTCATCGGCCCGCAGGTCGGCAGTGCGCTCGAGGAGAGAGTACCGATCCAGCTTCTCGTACACCGCACCTTGCTCGTCGAGGAAGGCTTCGATCTCCTCGTCGCTGAACGAGGGACCAAGGTAAGCGCCCTGCATCGAATCCTGTCCCGGCGTTACTGTGCGCGGCATTTTCAGCTGACGATGCCAGATGAGCTGTGCGACGCCAAGCGCGCCGCCGGCGTCGCCGGCGGCCGGTTGGATCCACACTTCCTTGAACGGCCCCTCACGCAAGATCCGGCCATTGCCGACGCAGTTGAGCGCGACGCCCCCGGCGAGACAGAGCTGATCCAGCTTCGTCTCGGTATGCGCGGTGCGCGCCATTCGCAGCATCACTTCCTCGCAGACCTCCTGAATCGAGCGCGCCAAATCCATTTCGCGCTGCGTCAGCTTGGATTCCGGCTCCCGCGGCGGCCCGTCGAACAGTGCGGCGAAGCGTCCGCCGGTGTCCGTCATCGTTAGGCCGGTGAGGTAGCCGAAATACTCCTGGTTCAGCCGGAAGGAGCCGTCAGGCTTCAAGTCGATGAGATTATCGTAAATGCGCTGCACGTACTTGGGCCGTCCGTACGGTGCGAGGCCCATGACCTTGTACTCACCAGAGTTGACCTTGAATCCGGTGAAGTACGTAAAAGCGGAGTAGAGCAAACCGAGGGAGTCGGGCCAGCGCAGCTCTCTGAGCAGCTCGAGATCGTTCCCACGACCGACGCCGTAGGACGCCGTCGCCCACTCGCCGACGCCGTCCAGCGTCAGAATCGCCGCTTCCTTGAACGGAGAGGGAAAGAACGCGCTCGCCGCGTGTGACTCGTGGTGCTCGGCGTAGCTGATCTTGCCCTGGTACCCCGGGAGCTCGTCGTGAAGCTTGCGATCGAGAAAAAGCTTGTCCTTGATCCACGTCGGCCCGGCTTTGATGAACTGCGAGAAGCCGCGCGGCGTGACGCCGAGATAGGACTCCAGAATTCGCTCGAACTTCAGCAGAGGCTTGTCATAGAAGCCGACTGCCGCGAGGTCCTTCAGCGTGATGCCGGCGGTCTTGAGGCAGAAATCGAGCGAACGGTGCGGAAACTCGGAGTCACCCTTCTTCCGCGTGAAACGCTCCTCCTGCCCGGCGGCCACAATGGCCCCGTCTTTGAGAAGACAGGCAGCGCTGTCGTGATAGTAAGCCGAGAGGCCGAGAACGTACTGGGGCGCCATGGGTGCTCGCAGTCGGATCCAAACCGGCCGCTGAATGCGAGCACGGTTCCGCGGGCACGCCCAAGCAAGAGGCAAACCGTGCGTGAGAATTCCATAAGCGCTTACGCGAAAGCGAGTTCTCTTCCTTCGTCCGCAACTCGATGGTGGCCCGCTGTTGCACCGTGACCACAGCTCGTGCGGGAAGGGAAGGACACAGGACGCACCCCAACTACCCGCAACGCCGGCGTAGCGTTAGGCGCCGATCGCCTGAGGCATCCGTTCAAGCGCTCGGATCGCACAATCAATAGAGAAGGGCACGATCCGCACGCATCCGGGGCAATCCCGGAATGAATGTCCGGCTGAGGGATCGTAACTGTGTTGCGCGCGTGCCTCATTCGAATCGCCGTCGCGCAACGCGAGCCGTCGCACCGCGGGCGCAACCAGGCGGTGGAAGCGCTATAAGTCGTTACGCAGGCGGCACCTGCATTTGCTCGTCGTGCATTGTCGCGGGGAGTCTGCGGCTTGCATAAGCCGGCGCAGAACTGTCGAGTCACAAGATAGCGCGCAATTCGTGCGCGCCCTTCTCCGGGTGGCTCACTCGGCAACCAGAGGCAAGATGAAAGTCGTCCTCTTCTGCGGCGGGTTGGGAATGCGGTTGCGCGACTACGCGGACAACGTTCCCAAGCCGATGGTGCCAATTGGTTATCGGCCGATTCTCTGGCACATCATGAAGTATTACGCCCACTTCGGCCACAAGGACTTCATTCTCTGCCTCGGCTATCGCGGCGACGTCATCAAGGAGTTCTTCCTCAACTATGAGGAAGCCGTCTCGAACGACTTCGTACTCTCACAGGGTGGCCGAAAGCGCGAGCTGCTGAACAGTGACATTCACGAGTGGAGGATCACGTTCGTCGACACGGGCTTGAACTCCAACATCGGCGAACGTTTGAAGGCCGTCGAGCCATATCTCGAAGGGGAAGAGATGTTCCTCGCGAACTACTCCGACGGCCTCACCGATCTCCCGCTGCCGTCGCAGATCGAGGATCTCCGGTCGCGCGACAAGATCGCGAGCTTTCTCTGCGTCAAACCGAATCTGAGTTACCACTTCGTCACATCGGAGAACGGCGCAGTCACGAGCTTCAAGGACATCGCTCAATCGGGTCTTCGTGTGAATGGCGGCTATTTCGTGTTCAAGCACGAGATCTTCGACTACATGCGTGCTGGCGAGGAGCTCGTACTCGAGCCATTCGAGCGCCTCGTGCGAGACAATCAGCTCGTCGCGTACGACTACGACGGGTTCTGGGTCCCGATGGACACGGCGAAGGACAAGAAGCGCCTCGATGATTTGTACGACAACGGGAAGCCGCCCTGGCAACTCTGGAAGCCGGCGGGTGCACGGCCGGTGACGCTGCCAAACAGCTGGAAATCTCCGGGCACGTTCGTGGACGAGCCGCTGGTCGCGAACGCGCGATGATCCCGCTGTCTTTCGGGAACGGATCCGGTGCACCGCGCCGAGCGCTCTTCATCGGCGCACACTCAGACGACATCGAGATCGGCTGCGGCGGTACCGTGCTGCGACTTCTCGAATGGAATCCGGCGCTCGAAGTTCGATGGATCGTTCTCAGCGGCAATGAAGAGAGAGAGCGAGAGGCGCGGTGCGGGGCGAGCCTTTTTCTCGCCGGCTGCACGCGAGCCGAGGTGAGCGTGCAGCGCTTCCGCGACGGCTTCTTCCCATACGACGGCGGCGAGATCAAGGAATTCTTCGAAACCCTCAAGCACGAGGCGGCGCCTGACGTGATCTTCACGCACAACCGTGAGGATCGCCACCAAGACCACCGCATCGTGTCGGAGTTGACCTGGAATACGTTCCGGAATCACACGGTTCTCGAGTACGAAATCCCGAAGTACGACGGTGGACTCGGGACGCCCAATCTGTTTGTTCCGATCGATGAGGCGACGCGAGCGCGCAAGGTCGACTACCTGCTGCGAGCCTTCGGCTCGCAGCGCAATCGCGGGTGGTTTACGGACGAGACCTTCTCAGGTCTCATGCGACTCCGAGCGGTCGAATCGGGCCTGACCGAGAGTTTCGCGGAAGGATTTCACGCGAAGAAGTTGGTGCTCGGTCTCTAGTTCACTAATCAGTCAATCAAGATGTCTCTTGCAGCATCGACGGCCGACGAAACCACGGTTGAGCAGACCATGGTCGAGCCGCCTCAGGACCCTTCCTCCGCTCCGCGTCGCGGGCCGAGCCTGATCCGAAACGTCGTCACGAACTGGGGCGCGTTCGTCCTTTCGGCGGCGCTCAATTTCGTGATGTCGCCGTTCATCATCCGCTCGCTTGGAGCGACGGCGTACGGGGCCTTCGTTCTCGCCAACTCGCTCGTTGGCTACCTCGGACTCCTCGACCTCGGCGTGCGCGGAGCGGTGACGAGGTATGTGGCTCGCTTCCACAGCGCGGGCGAGCATAACGAGGCGAGCGAGCTGACGTCGGCGGCGCTCAAGATCTTCGGGCTGGCCGCGATTGCGGCGGTGGTGCTGTCGATTGCGCTCGCGACGGTCGTCGATCGAATCTTTCATGTACCGCCGGGTGTGACGACGGCGATTCGAGTCGTTGCCGTCGTCGGCGGGCTCAATATCGCCGTCGCGCTGATCGACGGCGTGCTCGGCGGCGTCATCGTCGGCCTGCAACGATTCGATTACACGAATGGCATCGAGGTGGCAATTGGTGCGGTGAGAGCGCTCGCCATCGTGGCTGCGCTCGGCCACGGCAAGGGAATCGTTGCTCTCGCACTGCTGCAACTGGCGTCGTCGATGACGCGACTCGTGATCGATTATTTCGCATGCCGGCGATTGTATCCGGAGCTGCGTCTCCAATTCGGCGGCGACGGGCACTACATCAAGCTCGTGCTCAGCTTCGGCCTCGCGTCGTCTGTGCTGCACATCGCCGGCCAGATCATCTTGTACAGCGATTCCGTCGTGATCGGCATGTTTCTGCCCATTACGATGGTGACATACTTCGCCATTGCGGGGAATCTCACGGATTACGGTCGCCAGGTAGCGGGCGGAGTTTCACGTGTGCTCACCCCGCTGGTGAGCGCCGTCGAGGCGCGCGGCGAGCATTCAGCCATCTCGCGATCGCTGCTCGTGGGCGCACGGAGCACGACGCTGCTCGTACTTCCGGTCGCCGTCACGTTCATGATTCGCGGCTCGACCTTCATTCGACTGTGGATGGGTGCCGAGTACGCAACGCTCGCTGGTCAGGTGCTCGCGGTGCTCGCCATCTTCCTC
>DATEHJ010000597.1:0-2604 GCA_035279645.1 Gemmatimonadaceae bacterium | reverse complement strand
CGAAACGTTCTACTGGCTGACGATCCTGGTCTCCAACACGCTCGGCACGGCCCTGGGCGACTTCGTCGCCACCGACGTCGGTCTCGGATTCGAAAGAGGCGCGCTCGTCTTCGCTGCGCTCATCGCGGCAGTAGCGGTCCTGCACTATGCGACGAGGATTTCAACGAGCATCTTGTTCTGGGCTGCCTATGTGCTCACTCGACCGTTAGGCGCCACGCTTGGCGACACGCTCACGAAGCCATCGAGCCAGGGCGGGCTCAATCTGAGCCGCATCACCTCGTCACTGGCGATCGCGGCCATCATGATCGTCCTGGTCTTTGTAACGCCGCTTCGCGATCGCGAGGCGAACGCGCGCCACCCGGCGCATTCCTGAGACAGGGGCGAGATGTCGGCCAGGATCTTTCATACTGGTGGACGCGACGAATGCCGATGAAGCTCTTCGGGGACTGCCGGCGGCCTGCGTACAAGCCGCGAGCGCCTGAACTGTCCAGTCATCCGTCGTGCGTTTGTACGTTCGATGAATCACGCCCGAGGACCTTCGTCGATCGCGTCGAGAGTACGAAGTCCGGTTGCTGGTTATGCGCCCGGCGTCAAGCCGCATTTGTGCGACATCTCCGCGATCGAGAAGATAAGTCAGCGAGCATCGCCGCCAGGCGATAAAATGCGCTAAAGCTCTGCGAGAGGCGTACACTGGGACTCTGCGTCAAGCTTCCGTCTGGCTCGCGCGTGACGCGACCATCGGTTGTCCACACAGCAAGATGGCTCAACCGGCGACGAGCGGATCCACGACTTCGAGAAAGGAAACCGGTGGAAGTCCGTTCGAGACGGCGGCGATAACTGTCTTATTGACCGTCGTCACTGCACTGGCTGGCGTGCTGCCCGCGTGGCGCGCGAGCCGCGCTGACCCCCTCGAGGCGCTTCGAGCCGAGTAACCCAGCGCTGACGCGCTTAAGTGTCGTGCGCAACGCTCCGCAGCGGACCCAGACTGTAACGCGGGAAGCCGTCAGCGCCGGCGCTAGTCCATCCCACCCGCACAGGCCGCGCAGGACCTTTCGGGTGGCAAATTGGGTGGCAGATTGATGCGGCCAAGTCGGACCTAGAGTGCAAAGAAAGTGTGGCGGCTCGCGCGTTCTCTGCTATGACGTCTGCACTCAAGTCGGACTCTCGTCAGGCATGTGTAGCCCTGGAAAGCTTGTGTACGTTCATAGCGTACCGTGGATTCGAATCCCACCCCGTCCGTTGCCCCGCAACGACTTACGAAAAGAGAAAGGGCCCCGGTTCGGGGCCCTTCGTCGTTCCATTACCACTTTTTTACCACTCGCTTCAGGCGCTGTCCGGTCCGAAGCCGATGACTTTAAATTTCTTCGAAACATGGACGGTGAGATCACCATCCGTGTGCGTCGAGTTCACGGCTAGCGTAAGAATGGAGAAGCCCATTGAGTCACGTCGAAACTCGTAAACGAAACGCTCTTCCCGAGTGAGACGAGTGGCTGTGTCGAGCGCGACACAGGCCGCGCGAGTGCTGTCGTCAAGAGGGGACCTACAGTTGCTCACGGAATCATGGGCGCGTACGACAGCCTTACCGGAATCATTGCTGCGTACGGACCCATTGCATGCGTCGCTGAGGAACTCCAGCAGCCACGATGAAAAGACGCGGACTGATCAAGCGGAATGGCATTTTGGCGCCTCTCAGAGAGGAGATGCGGCTCGTTGAATACTACAAAGGCGCCCATTCACAGGCCCAACTTTGTATCAACCGGTGAAATGGGAATCTCCGATCAACCGGTTCTGTCGTTCGGCTTGGGTCGTTCGACCAGCACGTCTAGCGCCTCGTCGCTCAGGTGGACGTATCGCTCGGATCGCATCGTCGCCACTATGAAATCCTACTAGTTTCCTGACTTCTAAACTGAACCTCGGACGCCTGGAAAGCTTGCGTAAGTACTAACAGCATGCTGCCGGTTCAACTCCGACTGGTCCGGGTACCGCACAACGCAAGAGAACGCGACAAAGGGCGTCCCGGTTGAGCGCCTTTTGTCCGTACGATCGGCTCGATGCTCTCGTGATCGATGTACGGCATCGTTCAACGAGCGGAGCTGCTTGGCAGGTCCGCGAAGGCGTCACCATGCCAAGAAATGGACGCGGGAAACTTAGAACGAAGAGTGCAAGCTCTAGCACCTGTTGTTCGCTTCACCGTCGCCGCCGCGGTTGACCGCACACGCAGGCGTGATGGAAGCGCCGAGGTCGTAGCCGATCAGCGCTTTTCCCCCGCTACGCAATCCGCTATTAAGCGAAGTCGCAGTGGCGACGAGCGTTACCGCGATTGTAGCGGATGCAGCGGATGAAACGGACACGGCCCGACTCCGCCACGTCGGAGGAGGCCGAATGGGACGAGCGCTTCTCCGCCGGTCCTCTTACCCCGCTGCCGAAATACCAGTGGGCCTCGGATGTAACGCGAACCGGCAACACGATACTGACGCGTGCTCCGCTGCTCAAGGGATCGCACCGCGACACCGAAGGCCATTCGGATCGTTATGCTTCCGAGTCCATCGGCATTGGGCGAATGTCGTCGTGCACAGCGGCGGCACGCTGCGCCTCAGCGCGCTC
>DATEHJ010000596.1:0-4766 GCA_035279645.1 Gemmatimonadaceae bacterium | reverse complement strand
GGCACCGCTACCGGATCTCCATTCACATCGAGCAACACCACCGGAGCGATACCCGTCGCCTTGAGCGGCTGCTCGATCACCTTGCGATCGCCGACGATGACGATCGCGAGATGATCGACGTCGATGTACTTGGCCGCGACGCGCGTGACATCCTCCTTCGTTACCGCCCGCACATTCTGCGCATAGTGCTGATAGAAGTCCTGCGGCAACTGCTCGAGAAAGAGATCGCTGATCGCGCTGTTTACCGCACCCACCGACGAGAAGCTCTGCGGCAGACCCTGCACGAGATTGTCCTCGGCTGTCTTCAATTCCTCATCGGTGACGGGGCGCTCGCCGCGAATTCCTTTCAGCTCCTTCATGAACTCGATCAGCGCGCTGTCCGACTTGGCGGTGACGATGTCGCCGCCGGCCTCGAAGGGACCGGGACCCTTGCCATACGAGAAGCCCGAGCCGACGCCGTAGCTGTAGCCCTTCTGTTCGCGGATGTTCGCGTTCAATCGCGACTGGAACATGCCGCCGAGCATCGTGTTCAGAACCTCGAGTGCGAAGTAGTCCGAGGTGCTACGCGCCGGCCCGGGGAGTCCGATCGCGAAGCTCGACTGCGCCGCTCCCGGCTTGTCGACGAGATAGATCGTTGTCGCCTTCGGCGCCGCGACTGACGGGTAGTCGAAAGTCGGCATCGATCCGCCCGCGCTCCATGGAGCGAGCACCTTCTCCACCATCTGCTGCACCGCGTTAGGCTCGACGTCGCCGACGACCGAGATGATCGCGTGGCCGGGTCTGAAATAGGTCTTTGCGAAACCCATGATGTCGTCGCGCGTGATGGCGCGCACCGACTGCTCGGTGACGGAGCGCCCGTACGGATGCGAATCCGTGTACAGCACCTTCGGAAAGACGCGCGCCGCGATCGCTCCCGTTCGGTCCTTGGCCTGTGTCAGCGCAACGAGCCGACGCGCGCGATACCGCTCGATCGCGTCGTTAGGGAAGGACGGGTTGACGAGGAGGTCCTCGACGATCTGCAGTACGCGCTCGACCTTGTCGCTGGTCGCGAGGAAGCTGACGGCGCCGCTCTCGTCGCCGACACCGATGCGAATGCCCGTGCCGAGGAGCTGCAACGCATTCGAGATGTCGTCGCCGCTCTTGGTCGACGTCCCTTCGCTGAGCATCGCGCCGGCGAACTCGCCGACGCCTGGCTTTGCCGACGGATCGTACTGGTTGCTCCCGCCGACGAAATGGATCGCGAACGATACCAGAGGGAGGTTATGTCGAGGTGAGACGATGAGCTCCGCTCCATTGGACAGCTTCATCGTCGTCCAAGCCGGCACGTGCAGCTCCGGCGTGGCGCCCGGAGCGGGAATCGCCGTCCGGTCGAGCGCCGGCTTCGCGGCCGGCTTCGGTTGCTGCGCCGCGATCGTCCCCACCAGGCACAAGCCAAGCAGGGATGCGGCGCCCAGCGTTCGCCGCCGTAGATAGTAAACGCTCATCACTTGGCTTCCTCGTCGGTAACGGTCACGCTCCGCTCGGCCTTTGACGCGTCCTGCGCCTTGCCCAGCGGCACGACCGAGAGCACCACGCGCCCTTTCGTGAGATAGTGATTGGCGACGCGCTTCACCTCGGCCGGCGTCACGCTCTCCGCGTCATTGTACTGCTTGCGATAGTAGCCGGGATCGCCGTGAAACGCCGAGCCCTGGGCGAGAATGATCGCCTTGTTGAGGTTCGATTCGAGTCCACTCACGAAGCCCAACTCGATGCCGGCCTTCGCGCGCGCGACCTCGTCGGCCGTCGGTCCATCCGTCTGCAGACGCTCGATGATCGAGTCCGCGGCCAGCTCCAACTCGGTGAGCGAGTGACCGGGGCGCGGCGTGAGCGTGATTTGGAACAGGCCGGCATTCTCGCTCGTCGCCTGACCAGCGCCGATGCTTGCCGCCCACTGACGGTCGTACACGAGCTCCTTCTGCAGTCGCGACGTGCGCGAGCCGGCGAGTACGTTGGCGAGCACGTCGAGCACGTGATCGTCCGCGTGCGAGGAGCCAACGGTCGGCCAGGAGATCGTGAGTCGCGGAACTTGAACGCGATCCTGGAACGTGAGGCGCTTCTCGGCGGCGAGCGTCACCAGCCTGACCTGCGGCCTCACGATCGCTTTGCCGTGCGGCAGATCGCCGAAGTACTTCTCGACCCACGCTTTCGCCTCGGCCGGATCGAAATCGCCGGCGATCGTGAGTGTTGCGTTGTTAGGCGCGTAGTACAGCCGGAAGAAATTCTTCACGTCATCGATCGACGCTGCCGAGAGATCAGCCATGCTGCCGATTACCGGCCACGAATACGGATGCCCCTTGGGGTACGTCGCCGCCGAAATGATTTCACCGGTCCGTCCGTATGGCTGATTGTCGACGCGCTGACGGCGCTCGTTCTTCACGACGTCGCGTTGCGCGTTGAGCTTGGTCAGGTCGAGCGCGTCGAGCAGAAAGCCGGTCCGGTCCGACTCGAGCCAGATGGCCGATTGGAGATAGTTGGACGGCACAACCTCGTAGTAATTCGTGACGTCGTTGTTGGTCGAGCCGTTGTTGCCGCCGCCAACGCCTTCGGTGAGCTTGTCGTGCAGCCCATACGGCACATGGCCGGAGCCGGTGAACATCACGTGCTCGAAGAGATGCGCGAACCCGGTTCGTCCCGGGACTTCGTTCTTCGAGCCGACGTGATACAGCATGTCCACCGCGACGGTCGGCGTCGCGTGATCCGGCGACAGAATGACGGTGAGCCCATTCGAGAGTTGATAATGTTCGAATGGGATCGAAATCTCGCTGCGGGTCGCGGCTTTTTGCGCCGACGCTACGGGGAGCGGAGCGGCAACGACTGCGGCGAAGAACGCCGCCGCCGCACCGCGTCCAGACGCCCGCGCGAAGGATCGAGTGATCCGAGACACAATGCGGGTCCTATGGTGAGTGACAGGACGATGGTACGGAAGGAGCCTGAAGTATGGCCCGAGCGTCGTCATACCGGCAACGCGCGCGCGGGTTCCCGTACTACTTCCGAACCTACTCGTGCACACGGTGAAGAGGGGGCAGGGAGGGGGCCTCAGTTATTCCACGGCCAGCATCACGCTCGCGACCGCTTCCGCGATGCGGCTCGCATCCGGGACACTGCCCTGAGCGATCCGGGGCGAACCACCACCCCGGCCGCCGAGTTTCGTGACTGCCTCACGAAGCGTGCGGCCGGCATCGATGCCGGTGTCCTCCGATGCTGCGAACAGTAGCGACGGTGGATCGGCGAGCGTCCCAGCGAGAACGGCGTGCGGCAGCGCGACCATCGCTTGCGCGAGATTGCGCAGCTCGTCCATCGACGTGCCATCGTGCCTAACGACACGCCGCCCGCGCGCGTCAGCCGCCGCCCCATCGTAGAGCGCGCGCGCGCGAAAGCCGGCGAGCTCGCGGTCGAGGCGCCGCCGCTCGTTCTCTGCCGCGCGGAGCTGCTCGTTCTGTGCGCCGACCAGTGCCGCCGCGTCGTCCAGTGACGCCGACAGCGAGCCCGCGATCCGCGTCAGCGCCTCGAAGTCCGCGCGCGCGCGACGTACCGCGCGCAAGCCGCAGACGAACTCGAGCCGCGCGGATTTTCGAACGCGTTCGACTTTGCGAATCAGCAGCGCACCGATCTCGCCGGTGGCGCGAACATGAGTGCCACCGCACGCGCTGCGATCCAACCCCTCGATCGACACGATGCGCAGCGTGCCCTCGCGCTGCGTCTCCTTCCGCAGTCCGGTCGCGGCCGATGCCTCCTCGAACCTGACCGTGACCGGCCGATTCTCGGCGGCGATGAGATTGGCGCGCCTTTCGACTTCGACGATCCGGTCGGCGTTCACCGAGTCGACGTCGAGATCCAACGACGAGTACTCGCTGCCGAAGTGCACGCTGACGGTGTGATACCCGTACGCTTCCTCGAGAATCGCCGAGAGCAGATGCTGTCCGGTGTGCTGTTGCATGTGGTCGAAGCGACGGGGCCAATGGATCTCACCGGCGATGCGTTCCGCCGCCATCGTGAAAGGAGTTTCCACGACATGCGCGATGCGCTCCCCCTCGTCGATGACGTCGGCGATCGTCGCTCCACCTAACGTGCCCAGATCGTGCGGCTGTCCTCCCGATGTCGGATAGAACATGGTCTGGTCGAGGTACACGCGCCGGCCGTCGTCGGCGACGTCGACGATGCGCGCATCGAAACTCGTGCGGTAGGAATCCGTGTAGTACAACCGTGTTGTGCTCATAGGCGCCACTCGAGATGGTGGTAAATATGTCGCGCCTTCCACCTAACAGTTCGCCATTCATGCCCAAACGCCTCGTGCGCTGGCTCGGCTATGCCGGCGGTACTCTTGTTGCGCTCGTGATCGTTGCTGTCTGCGTTATCTACGCGTGGTCCAGTCTTCGCTTCGTGCGCAAATACACGCTACCGCCCGAGCGCGCCGAAGTCACGCACGACTCCGCGATGACGGCGCGGGGTCGGCCTCTCGCGACCGCGGTGCTCGATTGCACCGGATGCCATGGTGAAGATCTCGGGGGCAACGTCATGTTCGACGTACCGCCCGTGGCGCGGCTCGTCGCGCTGAATCTGACGAGTGGCGCGAACGGCGCCGGCGCGCGATACACCTCGTACTCGGATTGGCCGGCTGCTCTATCTCGCGGGAGACGTGAAGCTCCTTTCCGCGGAACGGGTCGATCATGAGGCGCCGCATCCCCTGTACGCGTACCTGCGGACCGTCCCGCCGCGGGAGTACGGTA
>DATEHJ010000595.1:0-2145 GCA_035279645.1 Gemmatimonadaceae bacterium | reverse complement strand
GATCGTCGAACTCAACATCGGCTATTACATGATCGGAGAGGCGATCTTCGTCGGCCTCAGCGAGACCGTGCGGACCATGCGGGCCGCGATGGACCGGGGCCGGACACTGGTGCCGCCGATTTGAAGTTCCTACAGTGGTTGTCGCGAGCGCATAAAGGAACTTCAAATCAAAAAGCGACACCAGAGACGTTAAGTTGCTAGTGCCCTCTGCCTTCCGAAGTTCGTAAGGGGCGCCGCGATGGTTCACGAACTTCGGGAGGAGGGCACCAGGCCCTATGATCATCGGCATCGGCAACGACCTGATCGACATCCGCCGCGTCGCCAAGGTGATCGAGCGCCATGGCGAGCGCTTCCTCGACCGCATCTTCACCGAGGCCGAGCGCGCCAAGGCGGAACGTCGGGCGAAGAACGAAAAGTTGGTGGTGGCGACCTATGCCAAGCGTTTTGCCGCCAAGGAGGCCTGTTCCAAGGCCCTGGGCACCGGGATCCGGCGCGGCGTCTGGTGGCGCGACATGGGCGTGATCAACCTGCCGGGAGGTCGGCCGAGCATGCTGCTCACGGGCGGAGCGCTCGCCCGGTTGCAGGCGCTGACCCCGGATGGACTGGAGGCGCGGATCGACCTCACCATCACCGACGACTGGCCGATCGCGCAGGCGTTCGTCATCATTTCGGCAGTTGCCCCCGCGAAATCCTGAGCGGCTTCGGGCCGCTTTGGACGAAAACTAAAAAATCGTGATATTTCAGTTGGTTGTGAAGTTTTGATGGAGCGGTTTGTTGCGCCTGTGCGAACAAACGTCTAAAACCGCCCGCAAGCTTGATCCGGCATAGGCGAATTCCGGTTTGCGCCGGAATTGGCATTCACTATCAGAATCAGGACCGATTCACGAAAACCGCGAAGCGGAGCGCTGTTCGCGTGCGGAGCATATTCTGCCGCAGCGTGGGGACGACTTTTAAAATTGGGAAAGCAATGAGTGTGACATCCCGGGAAAAAACTACCGCCTCCTCGGAGGGCTATCGCGTCGTCATCCATGCTCTCCTGATTGCGCTCGTGATCCGCACGTTCCTGTTCCAGCCCTTCAACATTCCCTCCGGATCGATGAAGGCGACGCTGCTCGTCGGCGACTATCTGTTCGTGTCGAAATATTCCTACGGCTATAGCCCGTTCTCGATCCCGTGGACGCCGCCGCTGCCGTCGCTGTTCTCGGGCCGCGTCTTCGGCTCCGAGCCCAATCGCGGCGATATCGTGGTGTTCCGCCTGCCCAAGGATGAATCGACCGACTACATCAAACGCGTGATCGGCCTGCCGGGCGACCGCATCCAGATGAAAGACGGGCTGCTCTACATCAACGACAAGCCGGTCGAGCGCGAACGGCTCAGCGACTTCATCGGCGAGGATCCTTGCGGCTCGGAAGCGACCGCCCGGGTGAAGCGCTGGAAGGAGACGCTGCCGAACGGTCTCAGCTACGAGACGCTCGATTGCGTGGACAATGGCTTCTACGACAACACCATCGAATACCAGGTCCCGCCGGGCCATTTCTTCATGATGGGCGACAACCGCGACAACTCCACCGACAGCCGCGTGCAGTCGGCGGTCGGCTATGTCCCGTTCCAGAACATCATCGGCCGCGCCCAGGTCATCTTCTTCTCGATCGGCGAGGGTGAGCATGTCTGGGCGCTCTGGCGCTGGCCGTATTCGGTGCGCTGGAACCGTCTGTTCAAATTGGTGCGATGAACGACGATACCGCTGATATCCTGGCCGATGCGATCGCTGCCGATGCGAGCGAAAAGCCCGCGCCTGCGCGCAAGAAGGCGCGGAAGAAGCGCGCCAAGTCGTCCGCGAAGGCGTCCGCCAAGGCCGCGACATCGGCGACGGAAGCGCGCATCGGGCATAAATTCGCCGATCCGGCCCTGCTGATGACGGCGATGACGCACGTCTCCGCGCTGAAGCCGACGCGCAAGCGCGGCGAGAGCTATCAGCGCCTGGAATTTCTCGGCGACCACGTGCTCCGGCTGATCGTTTCCGACATGCTCTACCGCAGCTTTCCCAATGCGGACGAGGGCGAGATGTCGAAGCGGCTTGCCGATCTCGTGCGCAAGGAGAGCTGCGCCGACGTCGCGAAATCGCTCGGGCTCGCCGACGACATC
>DATEHJ010000594.1:0-11413 GCA_035279645.1 Gemmatimonadaceae bacterium | reverse complement strand
GGCATCGTGCTCGGCGGCTTCGTCGGCGGGCTGATTCAAGCATCCGCGGGCGGCTTGCACGGCGGGCGCGCGCTCGCGAGAACAGGCCGAGGGGGCGTGATTCTGCTGGCCGTATTCATGGCGTTGCAGGAGCTGGGCATCGCGACCGACATCGTCACGACCGCGTTCGCAATTCTGTTCGGCGCGATCGCTTTGGCGATGGCGCTCGCGTTCGGTCTCGGCAATCGCGAGCTCGCCGCCGAAGTTACGCGCGAGTGGTATGAGCGCTGGCGTCGCGAGCGCGAGGAGCTGCTCGAGCGCGAACGCGCGGCGGAGGCAGCGAATGAGGCCGAAATCGAGGAAGAGGAGCGCGAAATCGCGCGCACGGCCGAGCGCGAGTTGCAGCGAAGCGAGGCGGCAGCCGCTGCACGGCGGTCCCGCGTTCAGCCTGACTCGGAGCCTCGCCCATAGGCGTTTCGACGTGGTGAGGGCGACGATCACGTCGCGACTCGTAAAAGACTGCCAATATTCGACTTAGCCTCCGCGGCGCGAATTGATTTGCGTCTGTACCCGGGCTAAATTTCAGCCTTCCTTCCGCGGGCCGTTAGCGGCTCGTCTCCGATCATTTCCGGCTGGTTCGCAGGGACTTCATGACCGCACCAAATAACCGAGAACGGATTCTCCCGCGTCTTATCGACGAGGAGATCAAAGAATCGTTCATCAATTATTCGATGAGCGTCATTGTATCGCGCGCGTTGCCCGACGTGCGCGATGGATTGAAGCCAGTGCATCGTCGAATTCTGTACGCGATGAACGACCTCGGGTTGGTGCCGAATCGCCCGTTCAAGAAGTCGGCGACAGTCGTTGGCGACGTACTCGGGCGATTCCATCCGCACGGCGACAGCGCGGTGTACGACGCGCTCGTGCGCATGGTGCAAGACTTCTCGCTCCGATATCCGCTAGTCGATGGGCAGGGCAATTTCGGCTCGATGGACGGCGACCCAGCCGCGGCGTACCGATACACCGAAGCGCGCCTAACGGCGATCGCGATGGAGATGCTGGGAGACATCGACAAAAACACAGTCGATTTCGCGCCGAACTTCGATGATCGACTGCAGGAGCCGAAGGTACTGCCGGCGGGATTCCCCAACTTGCTCGTCAACGGATCGTCGGGCATTGCGGTCGGCATGGCGACGAACATTCCGCCGCACAACCTCCGCGAAGTGGTCAACGCGGTGTTGCATCTGATCGACAATCCTGAGGCCCCGCTCGGAGAGCTGCGGAAGATCGTTAAAGGCCCCGACTTCCCGACCGGTGCCTACGTCTATGGCCGCCAGGGAATCAAGGATTATCAGGAGACGGGGCGTGGCCGTATCGTTATGCGGGCGCGCGCGGTGATCGAGGAACACGAGCGGGGCAACAAGTCGCAGATCGTCGTCACGGAGATTCCCTACCAAGTGAACCGCGCGAATCTCGTGAAGTCGATTGCGGATCTCGTGAGGGACAAGAAGCTCGAGGGCATTTCCGATCTGCGTGACGAGTCGTCAGACGAGACACGGATCGTCATCGAGCTCAAACGCGACGCCATTCCGCGCGTGGTGCTGAATCAGCTATACAAGCATACCGCGATGCAGTCGACGTTCGGCGTGATCATGCTCGCGCTCGTCCCCGATGCAACGACGAAGCAGCTCGTACCGAAGGTGATGGCGCTCCGCGAGATGCTGGAGCACTTCATCAGCCACCGGCACGAAGTCATCGTCCGGCGCGCGCAGTTCGAGCTCGAGAAGGCGCTCGAACGCGAGCATATCCTCGAAGGTCTCAAGATCGCCGTCGACAACATCGACGAGGTCGTCGCGATCATTCGCAAGGCGAAGGACACGCCGGCAGCCAGCGACCGGCTCCAGAAACGATTCAAACTCTCTGAACGACAGGCCGAGGCGATTCTCAACATGCGCCTCGCGAAGCTGACCGGCCTCGAGATCGAGAAGCTCGAGGAAGAGCTCAAGGAAGTCCGGGCGCTGATCAAAGACCTCCGCGCGCTGCTCGAGTCCAAGCCAAAGCGTATGACGCTCATGAAGCAAGAGCTGAAGGCGATCGCCGATAAGTTCGAGGACGAGCGCCGCACGGAGATTACGAGCGACGAAGGCGAATTCACTATCGAGGATTTGATCGCCGAAGAGGAGATGGTCGTGACGATCTCACACTCCGGCTACATCAAGAGGACCTCGGTTTCCACATACAAGAAACAACGGCGCGGAGGACGCGGCAACAACGGTGCTTCACTCAAGGACGAGGATTTTGTTGAGCATCTCTTCATCGCGTCGACGCACGACTACGTTCTGATCTTCACCGAAGACGGGCGCTGCTTCTGGCTCAAGGTTCACGAGATCCCGCAAGCCGGGCGCGCGGCGAAGGGCAAGCCTGTCGTCAATCTCATCAATGTCGCCGCCGAGACAACGATCTCGGCGCTGGTGGCGGTAAAGAAGTTCGCTGACGATGAATTCCTTCTCTTCGCGACCAAGAACGGCACGGTCAAGAAGACACGGCTGTCCGAGTACGCGAATCCGCGCTCGACAGGCATCAAGGCCGTGAAAATCGAGAGCGACGACGAGCTAATCGACGTGCAGATCACGAGCGGCTCGAACGACATCGTGCTCGCGACGCGACACGGCCTCTCGATTCGATTCCACGAGGCTGACGCGCGCGAGATGGGCCGCGACACGACCGGCGTGAAAGGAATCGAACTCGGCGATGAGGACCAGGTGATCGGCATGGTCGTGATCAAGCGCGAGGCGAATCTCCTCGTCGTGACCGAAAAGGGAATGGGCAAGTGCTCGCCGATTGACGAGTACCGCGTGCAGAAACGCGGTGGCAAGGGAATCATCACCGTGCATCGCACCGAGAAGACCGGGGATGCCGTGTCGATCAAGGAAGTCCTGCCCGATGATGAGTTGATGCTCATCACGAAACAGGGCGTCGCGATTCGAATGCCGGTGCGGGGAATTCGCGTCTCGGGGCGCAACACGCAGGGGGTAAGGCTCGTGAACCTCGACGACAACGATCTCGTGATGGATGTCGCGCGCGTTGTGCCCGAGGACGAAGGCGAGGTCACTGGGGACGATACCGACGAGCCGGTGACCGTTGGTCCGGAAGACGAGCAGGGTTGAGAACGAAGCGGACGAAATGACGGAACGGCGACACCGTCGCGAGCGGACTTTGTACAGAAGCTCCGCGAATCAGGGCGGTGTCGGCTTTGCTTTCGGCAATTTGATCTTCGGCAGGCGAGCCGAATCGATTCTGGCTTTACCTGCCAGATTGCAAATGCTAGCTTAGGCGGCCCTCCCCTCGCCGCATCGCGCTCGTCGCTTCATCCGAGCCAGAGTGCATCAGCATCAGCCGCCTGCGACCGTTGCGGTTGGTGCCGCCGCGCGACCTCGGGAGCGCTCGACCGAAAACAGTCACTCGTCGCGGCGCGTGCCGCGGTCGGTTCGCGATGTTGCGTCCGGCGCCTCGGTTATTTGCGCGACGAGCTTGCAAGGAGTGACGGAAGAATGGCCACCATGTCCGCGCACGAAGTCGGGCTCGTAACCCTCGGCGACATCGAGACCGCCGCACGCGGGCTGGAAGGCGTTGCGGTTCGCACGCCACTGCTCGCATGTGATGCCGTTTCGGAGCGCGTTGGCTTTCCCGTGTACGTAAAGCCCGAGATGCTCCAGCGAGGCGGGGCCTTCAAGTTCCGTGGCGCATACACATTTTTGTCCCGTCTCTCCGAGGAAGAGCGTTCTAGGGGTGTGATCGCCCCTTCCTCGGGCAACCACGCGCAGGCCGTCGCTCTCGCGGCGAAGCTCTTCGGTGTGCCCGCCACGGTCGTAATGCCGACCACTGTTACCCCCGCTAAACGCCAAGGCGCGGAGCGGCTTGGCGCGCGCGTAGTCCTCGCGGGGACGACGACAAAGGATCGATTCGAGAGAGCGCTCGAGATCGTTCAAAGCGAGGGCGGCACCCTCGTTCCGCCATACGATGATCCCTCCATCATCGCCGGCCAAGGCACGCTCGGTCTGGAGATCGCGGAGGACGCCTCTGATGTCGGTACCGTCGTTGTGCAGGTTGGCGGCGGAGGCCTGAGCGCCGGCGTCGCCACCGCCATTAAGCAACGCATACCCTCCGCGCGCGTCGTTGGCGTTGAGCCGTCCGGCGCGCCAAAGCTCAGCCGCGCGCGCGAAGCCGGCCATCCGGTTCGGCTCGACAAAACGAAGAGCGTAGCCGACGGTCTGATGGCGGTCGAGATTGGCGGACTGCCATTCGCGCATCACGAGCGCTACGTCGACGACGTTGTCACCGTCGACGACGCGGCAATCCCGGCGGCGGTGCAGCTGCTTCTCGATCGCATGAAGCTCGTCGCCGAGCCGAGTGGGGCGATTACGGTTGCCGCTCTCCTCGAGGGGCTCGTTAGGCCCAACGACTCGCGTCCCGTCGTTGCCGTGCTGAGCGGCGGCAACATCGAGTGGGACGGATTGCAGGAGTTGCTCGCGCGTGCGTGAGAGCGCGGGCGGGCACCTGCCCGTTTCCTCACACGCCGACGCGCCGCCAGCTCGCCGGAGTGCACCCGCTGCGCCGCATGTTCTCCTCGCCGATGACGATCAACTCGCGACGGGCGCGCTGGCGTGGCTGCTCCGGGAACAGGGATATGAAGTCACGAGTATCCCCGATCGCCGCCGTCTCGTCGACGCACTCGAGCGCACCCGACCGGACCTTCTGCTCATCGACGTCGAGAATTTGGGGCCCGATGGCGAGCAGCTCCTCGAGCGGGTCAAGCGCGACGAGCGTTGGCGCGACGTTCCAATCGTCGTCGCGACTCCGCTACCGTCGAACGGCAAAGCATCGACGGCGCTCGTCCCTCCGCGCGTCGCCGACGACTACGTAACAAAGCCATTTCGCATTCCGGAACTGCTCGCGCGCATCCACACGCAGCTTCGCGCGCGCAGCGAGCTGCGTTCGGCCCGAGCCGCACTCGCCGCGGCGCGCGCGGAGCTCGAGCGCGCGCGTGAGGACGTCGCGAGCAATCGCCAAATCGTCGACATTCTGAACGAGGTGACAGGCGAGCTCTCGGCGGCCGAGATCTATCGGATTCTCGTGCGGCGCGTTTCGCGGGCGTTGGGACTGTCGCGCTGTTCCGTCGTCCTCGCGAACCTCGGCGACTCCGTCGGTGTTGTGGTCGCCTCCTGCGATGACTTGCGCACGCCCAATTTAGAGATCCGTCTCGAACGATACCCGGAGATTGTCAGCGCCCTCGAGAACCAGCGACCTGTGCTTGCGCGCGACGTCCAAACCGATCCGCTCTTCGAGCAGGCGCGCAAGTTGTGGGTCGACGAAGCAATCGATGTCCCAATTCGCTCGGTCGCAGCACTGCCTTTCAGTATTGATCGCTGGAGATCGGGCGTGCTGGTGCTGAAGAGCGACCGGCACGAGCGCAATCTCACACAGTACGACGTCGAGTTTGCGGAGACCGTGCTCAATGCGGCCGTCGCGGCGATCAAGCGTGCTCAGACACTCGAGACGACGCGCGCCGACAATCGCCGACTCGAAGCGCTCGCGACGACGGATCCTCTCACGCGCTTGCTGAATCGACGCGCGCTCCTCGAGCGACTCTCTCGCGAGGTGGACCGAGCGAAGCGCTACGAGTCGATGCTCACGCTTCTGCTTCTCGACATCGACCATTTCAAGCGCATCAATGACGAGCGCGGGCACCTTGTTGGTGACGGCGTCCTGAGACAGATCGGCGCGCTGGTCGAGGCGTCGGTCCGAACGGTGGACATCGCGGCGCGCTACGGGGGAGAGGAGTTCGTGCTACTCCTCCCCGAGACCTCACAGGACGGGGGCATCATCTTCGCCGAGCGCCTGAGGGAGTCCATTGAGCGGTACCCGTTCGACGCGGCGAGCGAAGAACCGCTCCATTTGACGGCAAGCATTGGCGTTGCCACCTTTCCTTCCCCGCGCGTAGACTCGACCGAGGATTTGTTTGCGCGGGCCGACGAGGCGCTCTATCGCGCCAAGTCGAGCGGCCGCAACCAGGTACGCACCTGATGAATCGCTGTCCCGCTTGCGGAACGACGTACCCTACCGACGCGAGGTTCTGCCCGCGTGATGGGTCGCGCCTCGTTTCGCGGCAAATCGTGACAGCGCCGGCATCGCCAGCAGCGAACAGCCCGCCCGTGACGCCCCCCGCGTCCCAGTCATCTCCGATCACGCCGCCGCGTCCGACCGAGCCGCCCGTCCGCTCGATGCGGAAGACGCCGCTCACCCCGGCGAATCTCGTCGGGAAAACGCTCGACGGCCGGTATCGCATGATCCGCAAAGTCGGCGAGGGAGGCATGTCGTTCGTCTACCTCGCCAACGATATCGCGACGCAAGAGCGCTTTGCCATCAAGGTGTTGTCGCCGGCTCTGTCGGAGGACGCAAATGCGATGCAGCGTCTCCGGCGTGAGGCGGCGCTCGGGATGCGCCTCGCGCATCCGAATATCTGCCACATCATGCGGCTGGGCGAGACGGAAGACGGACTCGTTTACGTCGTGATGCCCTTCGTTGAGGGCGAGCTGCTCGCGGATCGCACGAACCGGTTGGGTCAGATTCCGCTCCCGGAGACCGCGAGATTCGTTCGGGACATGGCCGAGGGACTTCATGTCGCGCATCAGCTGAAGATCGTCCATCGCGACCTGAAGCCCGAAAACGTCATGATCTGTCGGCGTCCCGATCCGGACGGCGGCGAGTACGCTGTCGTTATGGATTTTGGGTTGGCCAAGGAACGACGGGCCGAAGGGGAGCTGCAAAAGCTCACCGCGACGGGGATCATTCTCGGGACACCGGAGTTCATGAGCCCGGAGCAGCTGCGCGGAAAGACGTTGGACCCGCGCACCGACATCTATTCGCTCGCCCTGCTCGTGTACGAGATGCTCACCGGCAAGCTGCCCTTCCTCGGGCGGACGCAACAGGAAATGATGATTTCGCGCCTCCGCAACGATCCGATTCCCCTGCGGCGCATGCGCACCGACTTGGTGTTCCCGGAGGCTGTTGAGCGTGTGCTCAACAAGGCGCTCCAACGCGGGCCTGAAGCGCGCCATCAGACGACGCTGGAGTTCGCGGAGGCGTTCACCGCCGCGGCCGTGGATGGATCGAACTCCGATTCACGCCTGCTCGGCAAGCTGTTTGGCCGTTAGGCGCGCGGTGAGATTCGTCGCGCCGGTCGTCGCGCTCATCGGCTGGTCGAGTGGCCTAACGGCGCAGGCCGACATCGGCGCCGGAGCGACCCGAGACGCGGCCACGGAGCATCCCTATCGTCCCGGCGTCGACGTCCAAAACTACGACCTCTCGCTCGATCTTCCCACCACCGGAAATGTCATCTCCGGCTACGCTGTTCTCCTCATTCGGCACACGACGCGCGTCGACACGCTCGTGCTCGATCTCGTGCGCCTTACCGTAGACAGCGTGCGAATGGATGGATCGCGCGTGCCGTTCTCGCGAACGGCGAACGAGATTCACATCCCGTATCATCCCAAAGGCAAGCAGTCCGTGCGCATCGAAGTCGCGTACCGCGGCGCAGTGGAAGATGGGCTCATCGTGCGGACCGACAGCGCGGGACGTTGGACCGGCTTCGGCGACAACTGGCCGAATCGTGCTCGTTACTGGATTCCAAGCGTCGATCACCCGAGCGACAAGGCGACGGTCAGTTGGTCCGTGACGGCGCCCGCGGGAAGAACCGTCATAGCCAATGGCACGCTCGTCGACCGAACGACGCTGCCCGATGGCCGCGTGCGAACCCGCTGGCGCGAGGTTCACCCGATTGCCGTGTATCTCATGGTCATCGCCGCCGCACCACTCACCGAGTATCCGCTCGGCCAAACGGCGTGTGGATATGGCGCTATCGAGAGGACCGAGCGCACGGCAGCGACTCCGACTAGGCCATCAGGCGCGCGCGAAGCGCGAGGCTGCGTTGCGCAGTACGTCTACACCGCGCCCGAGCAGCGCGCGATCCTGCCCGGCGCTTTCGCGCACGCCGGCGAAATCGTTCGGTACTTCTCGTCGCTGGTCGGCCCGTTTCCGTATGAGAAGCTCGCGCATCTCCAGTCGTCCACGCGCTTTGGCGGCATGGAGAACGCCACCGCGATCTTCTACTCCGACGCGGCCTTTCGAACGGGACGGATGGGCGAGGGACTCATCGCGCACGAGACGGCACATCAGTGGTTCGGCGACGCGGTCACGGAGCGCGAATGGTCCCACCTGTGGCTGTCGGAAGGCTTCGCAACCTATTTCGCCGCGCTTTGGGCGCGCCATGCTCACGGCGACAGTGCCTTTAGGAGTGAGATGGAGGGCGTTCGGTCGGTCGTACTCCGAGATGTCGACGCCGTTCCGACGCATCCGGTAATCGACACGGCGCAGCGCGACCTGCTCGCCCTGCTGAACGCCAATAGCTATCAGAAGGGCGGTTTCGTTCTGCACATGCTGCGGCGACAGGTGGGCGACACCGCGTTCTTCGCCGCCTTGCGATCGTACTACTCGACATACCGGGACGGCACCGCGATCTCAGACGACCTTCGCGCGGCGATGGAGGCTGCAAGCGGCCAGGAGCTCGAGTGGTTCTTCAACCAGTGGCTGCGCCGCCCCGGATTCCCCGAGCTCGACGTGACCTGGTCGTCCGATCCGTCGTCGCACCAGGTAACGCTCGACATCGTGCAAGGCAGTCGCTTCGGCGCTTTCCGCTTTCCACTCACCGTGGAGGTGCGAGGCGCCGACGGGACGGCGCGACGCGCGACGGTGCTCGTTCCAGCGGAATCGCGCGCACACCTCGCGCTGCCCCTGGAGGGGCAGCCGGCATCGCCGCCGCGAACGCTCGTGGCTGATCCGGACGTCGAGCTGTTAGCACGCATCGACGTTCACCCTCATTAGCAAACACGAATGAAAGAATTCGCCAGGCGCCGGTTCCGATGTCGAACGATAGGGACGGTGCCCGCTACCGTGCTGGCGCTGCTGCTCGTTGGATCGCCCGTGCTGAGCCGCGTGGACGCGCAGCTCGGCGTTGGGGTGCCGCGGGCCGACTCGATGCTCGCTTCCGGTCGGGTGGGCGCGGCGGAGTCGCTCTATTACGCCGCGTCGAGTGCTCGGCCCCGTGACGCGGTTGCCCGCGCCGCGCTGGGACGTTATCTCGCCGCGCGAGGCGCGCTGCGCATCGGCGCGGTGTTACTGGAGGAGGCGCGGCTCTTTGGTGGAGACACGGCGCGCATCGCGCGCTCCCTCGCGCCGATCTATGGGTCGTTAGGCGACTATCGCGCGCTTGCGATGCTGCCCGCGTCGCCGCTCTCCGGCGCCGAGCAAAAGCGCGTGCGGTGGCTCGTGAGTCACGCACCAGTGCTCGAGTTCCCCGACTCAGTCGCGGCGCTGCCGTACAAGCCGTTGGGCGACGGATCGGGCCTCGGAACCGTTTCGTTGGGCATCGGTGAGCGGCGCGTCGATGCGCTCATCGATCCTCGGATCTCCGGCGTCGTCGTGCGCGGCCGCTCTGCAAGTCGTCGCGCTGGACTGCGGATCTTCGGTGAGGGTTCGACGGGAGCGGTCGCGATCATACCCGAGTTGCACATCGGAGATGTGACATTGAGCAACGTACCGGCGCGTCTCGATTCCGACAGCAGTCGTCAGGAAAAGCACGCTGGTCAAACCGTCGCAATCGGTCTCGACGTTCTACGTCGGCTCGCACCGAGCTTCGACCCGACGGCGGACTCCATCACGCTCCATCGTAGCGGTCAGATCGCTCCGACGATGGTCGGCACTCGTGCGCCCATGCTCCTCGACGAGGATGGACTTCGCGTCATCGTCGATGGCCACTGGGAAACGGGGGCGTCACCGGTGCTGACCAAACTCCTGACGTCGCGTCGCTGGACGCTGGACGTGAGGCGCGGAGTGGTCGTCCTACAGTAGCTACTTGCCGATGTGCTGCAGCTCGACCATCAAGCAGCGATCCTGCACCACATCGATTCCCGCCCGTGCGAGCAGTTCCGCCGATTCGTCGTTGCGGATGCCGAGTTGAAACCAGACTGACTTCGGCCGCTTGCGAATGATGTCGTCGACGTGCAGCGGAATGCGGTGCGGACGACGAAAGACGTTCACCATGTCGATCGCACCAGGAATCTCGGCGACGGTTCGATACACCTTTTGACCGAGGATTTCCGTCGCGTCCGGGTAGTACACCGGCACGGGAACGATCTCAAATCCCGCCTGCTGCACGTACTCGGGAACGTAGAATGCCGGAGCACCAGACGCCTCGATCTTGATGCCGAGCACGGCGATACGACGCGTCTCCTCGAGGATGCGTCGGACACCACGCATGTCTTCGACGAGATGACGACGCCAGTCTTCGGCCTTCGCGACGGCGGGCTCACTCATGTGTGCGTTTCTGCGTAATCGTCGCGCTTCGAGTATAACGATGGCAGGTTTTCCCCTACAGGTGCGCCTGTCAAGTTCCATTCCCACTTTGTCATGGGGCAACTTTTGTCGTCTGCCACGCGACGACGGACGCGTTTAGCTTCATCGTTGCCGCGCTGTCGCTTTCACTTCTCGGAGATGTTTTTGAAATGCGGATGCTCGTTCTCGGAGCGGGCCTTCAAGGCTCTGCTTGCGCCTATGACTTGTTGCAGGATAAAGAGGTCGACCAAGTTCGGCTCGCCGACCTGAAGATCAGCCACCTGCCCGATTTTCTCGCGCCGCACTCTGGTCGGCGCCTGCTGCCAACACCGGTCGACGTCCGTGACGAGGACGCGGTGCGCGGTCTAATGCGCGAATGCGACGCTGTCATGAGCGCGATTCCTTACTACTTCAACTTCGATATGGCGCGCCTCGCGGTCGAAGCGGGAGTGCACTTCACCGACCTGGGCGGCAACACCGAAATCGTCAATCAACAGAAGACGCTCGACGCGGAGGCCAAGCGGAAGAACATCACCGTCGTGCCTGATACGGGGCTCGCGCCGGGCATGGTGAACATTCTCGCCGAGTACGGCATTCGCCAGCTCGACACAGTGAAGTCGGTGCGCATTTACGTCGGCGGTTTGCCGCAGGCTCCGGAGCCGCCGCTGGGCTATCAGATCGTGTACTCGCTCGAGGGCGTGTTGGACTACTACACGACGCTGTCGTGGGTGCTGCGCGGCGGCAAGCGCACCCAAGTTGTGGCACTGTCCGAACGCGAACCGGTGAAGTTCGGCGACGGAGTTGGCACGCTCGAAGCGTTTCACACTGCCGGTGGTCTCTCGACGATGGCGTTTCGCTACGAGAACAAGATCCCGGAGATGGAATACAAGACGCTGCGTTATCCGGGGCACGCCGAGCGCATGGAAGCCATTCGCGAGCTGGGGCTGCTCGATCTCGAGCCTGTCGATGTCAAAGGACTGAAAGT
>DATEHJ010000593.1:0-2800 GCA_035279645.1 Gemmatimonadaceae bacterium | reverse complement strand
CGGCGCGTCATGCCATCCCGCCTCCGAACAGATCCTGACCGGGGCGTCGGCGTGGCTCGGGCAACGCGCGCCCGTAAGCGCCGCCGTCGCTGCGCGAAATCTTCTTCCGAGCGACGAGCGCCTCGAGCACGAGCTCGCAGGCCGCGACGGAGACGGGTGCATCGTCTTCGCTCGCCAAGCCAACGCGCCTAACGACCGACAGCAGGTCGGGCACGACGTCGAAGCCCTTGAGGACGGCCTCGGAGCGCGCATCGTCGGTGACTTGCAGCGCGCCGCCTTCGTCGAACCACATGACGATCTCGTCGGTGTTCACGCCGCCGGCGCGATCCTGGAACGTCGCATCGGCGGCGCGACGAATGAGCTCACGCGCGATCGCGTTGCCGCCGACCAGCTCCCCCTCGTATTCGAGCTCGATCTTACCTGTGATCGCCGGGAGCGCGGCGTAGATGTCGGCGACTCGCGGCACGACCTCCGTCTCGCCCGTCGTGATCGCGCGCCGTTCAGCGTTCGAGACCACATTCTCCATCACCGTGATCGGCATGCGCTGAGAAACGCCGGAGCGCTTGTCGATGCGGCGATCCGTCCGCGCCTCGAACGCGATGCGCTCGATCATCTCGGCGACGAAGTCGGGCACACGCACCGGCCGATTGTCACGCTCCGTCCACGCTTCCTGGCGCGTGATCGTCATGCCGAGATCGACGGTTTCGGGGTAGTGCGTGAGGATCTCACTTCCGATGCGATCTTTGAGCGGCGTGATGATCTTGCCGCGCGCTGTGTAGTCCTCGGGATTCGCGGTGAAGCACATCTGTACGTCGAGTGGAAGACGCACCGGATATCCCTTGATCTGGACGTCGCCTTCCTGCATGACGTTGAACAATCCGACCTGCACTTTTCCAGCGAGATCGGGAAGCTCATTGAGCGCGAAGAGGCCTCGATTCGCGCGCGGCAGCATACCGTAGTGAATCGTGAGCTCGTCAGAGAGCAGGTGGCCGCCGCGCGCCGCCTTGATCGGATCCAGATCACCGATGAGATCCGCAATGGTCACGTCCGGCGTCGCGAGCTTCTCGACGTAACGATTGTCGCGGCCGACCCACGCGATCGGCGCATCCTCCCCGGCCTGGGTGAGCAGATTGCGCGCGAACTTCGAAATGGGTGCGAAGGGATTGTCGTTGACCTCGCTCCCGGCGACGATCGGAATCGCGTCGTCGAGCAGCGTTGTGAGCGCGCGGAGAATGCGCGACTTCGCCTGACCGCGGAGCCCCAAGAGAATGAAGTTGTGACGCGACAGAATCGCATTCACGATCTGCGGCATCACGGTCTCCTCGTATCCGATGACTCCGGCAAAGAGCGGTCCGCCGTTACACAAGCGGGCCAGCAGATTTTGGCGCATTTCGTCCTTCACCGACCGCAATGCGCGCTCGGGAACACCGTACGGAGAGCGCTTCAGGGCGCCGAGAGTTTCCGGAAACGACGACACGGCTTTCTCCTCACTCGGATGAAAACGGATTCTCCGTCAATGAAGCGCTGCAGGCGGAGCTTGCGCAAGCTCCCTGCATCGTTAGGCCTCAGTCCGCGAGACTGACCTCGACGAGATTGTCGTAAAAGACGGGTCCGTGGCCGAGGTCGGTCTCGAGTTGCGAGGTGGTCTGGTTTGCGTTCGCGCCGTCCGCGGCGAATTTTCCCCACCAGATGGACGGTGCCCAGACGACACCCTCCCTAATCGATTCCTCGATTCTCGCGACGGCGGTAAAGGCGCCGCGATCATTCTGAATGACGACTCGTGCGCCGCTCGCAATACCGCGCTGCTCTGCATCGCGAGGATGCAACACGCACTCGGGCTCCCGCGCGGCACGCCGCAACGCACCGATGTTCACGAACGTCGTGTTCAGAAACTGATGCGCCGGTGACGAAATCAGGGTTAACGGAAATCGCGCCGCGAGCTCCGGCACGTTCTCCGGAAACTCGTACGGGGCAGTGAATGCGGGCACAGGATCCAGTCCCATCTGCGCCATGCGCTCCGAGTAGAACTCGCATTTTCCCGAAGGGGTGAGAAACCCTCCCTCGGCGAAAGGCAAATACGGAGTCGGAACGTTCAATCGCGTCCACCCGCGCTCGATCAGAGCGTCGAGCTGCACGCCCCGGAGCTTCTCGGCATTCGTGTCGAGCGCTTGCCGAATGAGCGAGAGGTCATCGTCGGCGAAGAGTGTCGGATCCAGATTCATTCGCGACGCAAGCAAGCGGAAGATCTCACTGTTTGGCTTCGCTTCACCAACCGGTGCGATCGACGGTTGATTGAGCGTGATGTAGTGGTGGCCGTACGAAAAATGTATATCCCAGTGCTCTAGCTGAGTCGTCGCCGGAAGCACGATGTCTGCCCAATCAGCGGTGTCCGTCTGAAAATGCTCGAGTACGACGGTGAATAGATCGTCGCGAGCCAGGCCACGAAGCACGACGTTGCGGTCGGGCGCGACGGCCGCCGGATTCGAGTTGTAAACCACGAGCGCCTTGACCGGCGGCCCACCAACACCGGCGCTCGGTGTTGTGAGCGCTTCACCCAGGCGAATCATGTTGATGGTGCGCACCGGCGGTGACAGGTCCGGGCGCTCCAATGCCTGTTTGTTGAATTGGAAATTCGCGCTCGTCGAGAGCTGCACGCCCCCGCCTGGCCTTCGCCAGTGTCCAGTAATGGACGGCAGACACGCGATGGTGCGCACCGCCATCCCGCCGCCGCGATGACGCTGCAGTCCGTAGTTCACGCGAATGAACGCCGCGCGCGAGCGTCCATACCGCTCCGCCAAGT
>DATEHJ010000592.1:0-7709 GCA_035279645.1 Gemmatimonadaceae bacterium | reverse complement strand
CGATCGTGAACGAATCGGGAAGCGCTTCCGGCACCGCCAGCGTGTCGACTGGCGCGATCGCTGATCCGATCACTCGGCCGATGAGCCGATTCAGCGCCGCCTGCGCGTTCGCGATATCCAGCTCGTTGGCGATGAGCTGATTCTCCGATTGCGCCAGGTCTACTTGTGCCTTGATCACGTCGAGCTTCGCGGCGGTGCCGGCGGTGTATCGCGCCTGCGTGCGCTTGAGAAAGTCCGCCGAGAGGCTCCGTCCCTCGAGGAGAACGTCGCGATGTTTTCGCGCGACCAGCAGCGAGTCGTACTGCTGCGATGTCAGCGAGGCGATGAGTTGGGTCTGAAGCCGGTAGTTGGATTCGAACGACCCGATGTCAGCGTTCGCGATCTTGGTCCTCGACCAGAATTTGGATGGGAACGGAATGAGCCAGTCGATGGCGACGTTGCGTGCCGCGGCGCCGCCGAAGCTGAATGGCTGTGGCGACGCATCATAGGCAGCAGTGATCGCCGGATCCGGCACCGCAATCGCAACGATGCGTCGCGCGCGCGATTGCGCGGTCTGCTGCCGCGCGACCTCGAGTTGAGGATTGTGGTTCAACGCCTCCGCGATCGCCTGACGACGCGTGAGACGTAACGAATCTGTGGTGGTCGCGGCGGACACCTGTTGCTGCGCGGGCGCGGCCTCGCTGAGCGCGACGAGCGCGCACAGCGTGTAGTAAAGACGCATGTTCTCCCCGAGAGTGAAGCTGAACCGAACGGTGCTACAGGACGGATCTCAGCTCACGAACGGGGGTGCGCGGGAACAATTCTGGAAATGGACGCTCGAGTCGCGATACGACTCGCGCCACGTCACCGTCGCGATTTCGCGAGGACGTGGGGTGATGATCGGCGCGGGCGCGGGCTTGACGACACCGTGAAGCGATCGAGCCTGACAGGCGGCGCACACCGCTTCGTCGTGTGAGTAGTGCGTGGCCGTCCCGCCCGCGTCGACGTGCGACGCATAACCCAGCCCCGCCCGACCTTCGCTGACGCCAGCCAATACGAGCGTGAGCTGCGCCAAAAAGGCCAACATGGCGGCAGCTCGCCCGAGGAATGGGCGTCGATTTCGGTGGCGTAAGGCCGGACGCATCCTGAATAGGGTACCGAGGCGGCGCGCTTCGCGCCAGTTAACAGCCTGGACTGACCATTCAACGCACTATTGAGACGGATCGTTGGACGGGGCCGTAACCGGTGCAACGGATCCTATTCGAGTCAGCGCATCACTTCCCGTCGCATACAAATCCGCAACAAGGTGAATGAAAGCTCGTCTCGCGGAAACGGCCGAAGAGCCATCCGTCGCATTCGATCGAAATCCGATACCCCTTCCAAGCCAGTCGAGTTCCGACTCGTTAGGCGATAACCGATAACCGATGCTACCTACCGCCTCATTGGCTGAAGAAGCTGCAGCACGATGTCTAGGTCGAAGGGCTTGGCGAGGAACGTCTGGCCGGTACTGGCGAAAAACTGCTGCAGGTCGGCGCTGACGATGTCGCCGGTTAGAAATACCACGCGACGGGCGAGCTCCGGCCGCTCGGTCTGCCACTGCTCGAAAACGCTCTTGCCCGAGATATCCGGCATGCGCATGTCGAGCAGAACGGCGTCGAACGTTTTATCGCGCGCTGCCGCAAGCGCGCCGCCGCCACTGTCCACCGCGACGACAAGATGACCCGCTTTTTCCAGGAAGCGAGTGAGGGCCAATCGAATCGGCGCTTCGTCGTCGGCGACGAGGATTCGTAGGCCCTCGGGTAGAGTATGAGGAGCCGACACCATCGTGGCGGCGCTTCCGGGAGACGGCGCGACGCGGGGCAGATCGACGCAAAACCGTGCGCCTCCGCCTCCCGACGTGACGTTCTCCACCCAAATGCGCCCGCCGTGCTCGCTGATGATGCCTAACGATATCGAGAGACCGAGTCCCGTCCCGTGGCCGACCGCCTTCGTCGTATAGAAGGGGTTGAAGATGCGCTCGAGGCTGTCCACTGGAATGCCCGGACCCGTGTCCTCGACCTCGATGCGTATCGTCTCCGCTTCACACCGCGTGCGCACGGCGAGCCGGTGGTGCGGTCGCTCGAGACTCGCCATCGCCTGCTCGGCGTTGGTCACGAGATTCAGGATCACCTGCTGCAACTGGTACGCATCCACCATCGTGCTCGGCCCTGGGTCGGCGAAGGAGCGTTCGATCTGAATACCGCGGACGCTCAGATCGTAGCCTCGGAGCTCGAGCGTGTTTTCGATGACCTGATTGATGTCGGCGTAGGTCTTCTCGGCTCGATGTTGTCGCGCGAACGTGAGCAAGTTGTGAACGATCCGCGCCGCGCGACGCGATTCGCTCGCGATGACCTCGGTCGCGTGGCGATCTTCCGCGGTGAGATTCCCATCCGACAGCATGAGCTTCGCGAAGGCGGTAATGCTGGCCAGAGGATTGTTCAACTCGTGGGCAACGCCGCTGACGAGCTGGCCAATCGCACCCATTTTCTCCGACTGCATGAGCTGCTGCTGGAGCTGTTTTTCTTCCGTTGCATCCCGGATCAGGCAGAGCACCTCGCGACTGCGCTGCGGACACGAGTAGGTGATCGTGATGTGCCGGCGCTCGCCGTCCTTGCGCACGACGATCGACTCGAATTGCCCCGGCTGTCCGGAGAGCGCTTTGCGGAATTCGATCACGGCCCGCGGCAGCTCGGTCAACGGCAGCAGGGGTCCGAAGAAGCGTCCAATCAGTTCATCGCGCGAGTAGCCCGAGATCCGTTCGCCGGCGTCGTTGACGCTCGTGAATCGGCCGAGGGAATCGAAGGTCATGATTGCGTCGCTCGCATCCTCAAAGAGGTGGCGATACCGCAATTCGGATCGCGCGAGCTCCTGGTGCGCGCGGCGCATGTCCGTGACATCGCGCAAGGTGAGCACCGTCCCCGCCGGCGTGTTCGCTCCGCCGAGGGGTGCGGCGCTCACGCTCACCTTGCACTCGTCCATCCCGGCAATGTCGGCGTCGTAACGCTGCGGCAAGCCACCGCGCGCCGCGCTCTGGCCGAAGCGCACTGCGTCCCGACTGTCGCGCGTGAAGAGGTTGAGTAGTTGCTCACCAACGAGCGCGTTGCGTTCGCGGCCGAAGAGCTCGATGGCGGCTCGGTTGGCGTAACTCACCCGATCGGCCTCGTCGGCCGTGAGAACGCCGTCGCTCAGCGCGTCGAGGAGGGCCGCTTCCTCACTGCTGGGATTGAGCGACCCATTTCCATTCCGCGCTTCAGCCGACGCGCCGAGGTTGAAGAGTCGCAGCATTGCGGCTCACCACGTCCCATCGGCGCGAGCGGTGGTCACCGCGTTCCCGTGCGCTCTTGCGCGCGCGTGGCGAGATAGCGATCGAGTGGAAAGCGCTCGCTTTCGGTAATCTGACACGCCATAGCCGCGGCGAAGAGGCGCAGCGCGTCTTCGGCACGCGCGACGACGACGTCCTTTAGTGAGTTGGCCGTCTCACTGCGGTTCAGGGCGACGCGCGACATATCGAGGTGCTTTTCCTCGTCCGTGCGAAGCGCACTTCCCTCCGCCTTCGCGTGCTCCGTCCACCACCGAAGCGTCGCCGGTCCGCCATCCAGCTCGGGATGCGCCTGCACGCCGGGGAGCACGGTGGTCGACACGACCGAGTAGATGGTCATCTCGATGGCGCTCTGACTGGCGAAATGCTCCCAGTAGTCGATGTCCTCGTATGTCGCCGTCATGAAGAGCTGGTGATACAGGGCGAGGATCGGCTCCGGAAATGGCGCCTCCGGGAAAGCACCAGGCGCGTACTCGTTCGGGTCCTTCGCGATCGCGGCGAGTACATCGCGCGTCATCCGCTCCAGCTCCGCCGTCGAGAACCGCCCCATGTAGTCGGTGAGAGTCCAGTAGAGCGCTTGATGATCGACCTCGAAAATGTCGAGCTTCGTTCGCCACATCTGGTTGTGCGTTTGCTCCTCGTGGAGCTGTTCCGCCAGGCTCTTGATGAATCCGCTATGCATCACGTGATCGACCTTGGCGATGCTGCGAATGAGCGCGCGATTGAAGCCGATGACGCACGGATAGAGACTGGCGATGAACGCGATGTACCGGCGGCGATCGAGTCGGCGCGATCGCAAAAGCGTCGCGAACTCGCAGCCGTTCATCTGCGCTGCATACCGACGGGCGACCTCGGCGACGAGATCACCGACGCGCTGACGAGAATCGAACGGAGCGCGCGGGTGCAGCGGTCGAACGTTGACCATGAACGGACGAGAGGAGTGAGTCGTTTCGCGAGGCGAATACGTACGTACAAGATGGACTCGACGGATGTGACCCCCGTAACACGCGCAGGACTGGCATTTTGCCCGGACGCATCGCCTCACGCCGATACGGTCGTCGCGCCCGGATCGTCTTCATCTGCGAGCCACGTCACGCCACCTCTTCCCCTCCGAGCGCTCTTTCCCCGCATGTCGGCCCCGCTACGTGCGCATGAGCGCATCGAGTCGCCGCCCCCGGCCGCTGTCACACTCGTTCGCGGGACGGGCTCGCGCAACGCGAAAATCCTCGTCATCGACGATCACGAAGCGAACATCGAGGCGCTCAAGCGCATTTTGCGACGCGCCGGATTCGCGTCCGTGAACTGCGCGACCGATCCGATTGCTGGCGTCGCGCTCGTGAGCTCATGGATGCCGGACCTGATTCTGCTCGACCTGCATATGCCGCAGCTCGATGGATTCGGCGTGCTCGAGGCGATTCGTCCACATCTCGCCGACGGTAGTTATCTCCCGGTTTTGATGCTCACCGCGGATTCGAGTGACGAGACGAAGCGACGCGCGCTCGCCGCCGGAGTCAAGGATTTCCTCACCAAGCCGTTCGACGCGACCGAGGTGCTGCTCCGGATCGAGAATTTGCTCGAGACGCGCTTTCTCTACACGGCCGTTCGTGAGCAGAATCAGTTGCTGGAGCAACGTGTCACCGAGCGGACGCGCGAGCTCGAGGAAGCGCAGATCGAAATCCTGGAACGACTCGCCGCGGCCGCCGAGTTCCGGGACGACGATACTGGACAGCACACCCATCGCGTCGGCGAGCTGGCGGCACTCCTCGCCAGCGAGATCGGTCTATCGACTGTTCAAGTCGAACTGGTTCGCCGCGCCGCGCCGCTCCACGACGTCGGAAAGATCGGCATCCCCGACTCGATTTTGCTGAAAGCAGGTCGCCTAACGAAGAGTGAGCGGCGAATCATGGAGACGCACGTCACCATCGGCGCGTCGATGCTCAATGGTGGGCGCTCGCCACTCGTTCAGACGGCCGAACGCATCGCGCGCAGCCATCACGAACGTTGGGATGGCAAGGGCTATCCCGATTGCCTCTCCGGGAAACAGATTCCCATCGAGGCACGCGTCGTCTCCGTCGCCGACTTCCTCGATGCGCTCACTCACGACCGCCCTTATCGGCGCGCGTGGGCGGTAGAAAAAACGCTTGCTGCAATCGTCGCCGAGCGCGCGGGACACTTCGATCCCGCGGTCGTCGATGCGCTGCTCGCGATGAAGCGCGTCGGCCGCTATTAGTCGAATTCGAAGCCGGGCTTCGTCTGCTCGGTGCCGACGCGTCCGCGCAGGATCTCGGCCCGCGCGTAATTCTCCCCGCGCACCGGCGCTCCCGCGATCCGCCGCAACATCGCGATTTGCCCTGTATGCGTCAGCGCGTCCGCGATCGGACCCTGGAAGAGCCGCTCCGCCGAGGTCCCCAGCGGCGAATTACCGGCGAGATACTCGTCGAGCGCGTTGAGGGATGAGAAGAAGCGGTCCGCGTCCGCTTCCCATGCCTGCACCGAGGCGTTCTGCCACTTCTGTGCGCCCTTCGCCATCGACAGCGCCCAATCCAGCAGATCGCCCATGTGCGCGAGAATCTGCGCCGGCGTGCGACTCCCTGGACTCACCGCGAACTCCGCGAACGACGGCGGCGCGTCGCGCAGTGCCTTTCCCGCGCGGTACGCGAGTGTCGCGACGGTGTGACGAAGCAGCTCGCGCGCCGAATCCTGTGTCGTGTTCTCGTCCATTTACTCGGCTTGCAGTATGACGCTCGGGCTCACGCGCGCCGCGCGCAGGGCCGGAACCGCCGCTGCCGTCAGCGCAACAATCGCGAGGACTCCGCTGATCGACAACATCACTGCAATATCACGCATCGAGGTCTCGAACAACATCGATTGCACGAACGGCGCGAGCGCCATCGCGGCTATGGCTCCCACCGCGGCGCCGATCGCCACCAGCCGCAGCGCTCCGCCCACCACCAACTTCGCGACGCTCGTACCGGTTCCGCCGAGCGCGAGGCGGATGCCGATCTCGCGGAGACGTTGCGTGACGAGATACGACACGACCGCGAAGAGCCCAACCGAGGCGATCGCGAGCGCCAGCGTGCTTAACGCGGAGAACAGCGTCGCGCCCAGCCGCCAGGGGCGCAGCTGCGGATCGAGTAGATCCTCGTAGGGCTGGACGCGCGCATACACCGCCGTCGGTGTCGATGACTGTATGAATCGTTGCACCGACGAAAGCATTCGTTGTGGCTCGCCGGCTGTGCGTACCAGAATCGAGCTCACTTGCGGTATGTCCTGCATGAACGGCTGCGGCTGCTGGCCGGCGGGGACGTAATACTGCATCAGCTTTGCTTCGTTGCCAGACGGCTGCACGGAGCGAGCGCGCGAGTCGCGCACGACGCCGACCACCTCGCGGCACGGGAGCGACGCCGGTGCGAGCGGCGACGGCTCGCCGGCCGATGGATCGAACCCGGCGCGGACGCACTTTCCGAGCGCGCTCTGCCCCGGCCACACTGCGCGCGCGAAGCTCTCGTTCACGAGCACAACGAGTGCCGAGCCTCGAACGTCGCGCGCGTTGAAGAGCCGCCCGGCGCGGAGGGAGACGCCCATGAGATCCAGATACTCCGGCGTCGCGACGTACAGGTAGGGCATCTGTCCGCCGAGGCTCGGCGGCTCGGAATGACCGGGGACGCTGATCGGCGGGACATTGAAGTTGCCGAACGGCATCGCCTGCGCGATCGTCGTGCCGGTGACGCCCGGCAGCTTCGTTAGGCGTTGCGCCGCCTCGGTGTAGACGCGATCGTGCTCGGCGGCGGGTAGCGTCTCGTGGAAATCGAGCTGCACGATGACGAGGTGCGCGGTCGAGAAGCCGAGGTCCTGCTGCTCCAATCGCTGGAGACTTCGGACGAAGAGTCCCGCGCCGATCAGCAGCACGGTGCAGAGCGCGACCTGCGCCACGGTGAGCGTTCGCTGAGCGCCGAATCGGCTGCTCGCGCCGCGGCCACCTTGGAGCTCGGCGGCGACGTCACGGCGCGACGCCTGCGCCAACGGCGCGAGTCCGGCGACGAGACCCGCAACCGCGGCCGCGATCATCGCAACGGCGAGCGCGCTCGGCTCGATGAAGCGCTCCGAGGACGCGAGATCCGGCAGCAGCGTTACCCGAACAAGATCCGACGTCCACTTCGCGACGAGCAGAGCGGCCGCCGCGCCTAACGCCGACAGCAACCATCCTTCGACGAGCAGCTGCCGCGCCAAGCGCATCCGTCCCGCGCCGAGCGCGAGCCGCACCGCGATTTCGCGCCGCCGGCGCGCCGCACGCAGCAACAGCAGCGTCGCGACGTTGGCGATCGCCACGAGCAAGACCACGAGCGACACACCGGCGAGCCAGCGCGCGATC